>NZ_JBZXDY010000002.1:0-286353 GCF_058725285.1 Flavobacterium sp. DW-iso2
GCAATCCAAGTGCAGTAGATGTAGAGTACACCTTCACATTAAGTACAGGAACAGCTGGAAGTTCAGATTACACGACTACCGATGTTAAAGTAACAGTATTAGCAGGTGCAACGACCGGAACAGTAAGCGTACCAACAACCATCGACACAATCGATGAGTCAGATGAGACCTTCACAATCCACAATGGAGCGGTAAGTGCAACAGGAACAATCATAGACAACAATACAGCACCAACAGTAACTGGAATCACTCCATCGATCGCCACCGAAGGCGATGCTGTAGTATTTGATTTCGAGTTAAGCAATCCAAGTGCAGTAGATGTAGAGTACACCTTCACATTAAGTACAGGAACAGCTGGAAGTTCAGATTACACGACTACCGATGTTAAAGTAACAGTATTAGCAGGTGCAACGACCGGAACAGTAAGCGTACCAACAACCATCGACACAATCGATGAGTCAGATGAGACCTTCACAATCCACAATGGAGCGGTAAGTGCAACAGGAACAATCATAGACAACAATACAGCACCAACAGTAACTGGAATCACTCCATCGATCGCCACCGAAGGTGATGCTGTGGTATTTGATTTCGAATTAAGCAATCCAAGTGCAGTAGACACGACGTATACCTTCACATTAACCAATGGAACAGCGGGTGATTTAGATTACACAATAACCAATGTTGTGGTAACAGTACCAGCAGGTGCAACTACTGGAACAGTAAGTGTACCAACGACCCAAGACAGTATTGATGAGTCGGATGAAACCTTCACGATTAATAATGGAACAGTAACGGCAACAGGAACCATTATTGACGATGATGATACTGCACTTATTCCTCCAACAACAAATGACATTGTAAATGCGACTTTGATTAAAAACGACAAATCGCAATCAGTTTCGCCATTAACTGGTTCAGATGCAGACGGTGTAGTAGTTGCTTACGTAATTCGAACGCTTCCTGATCCTGCATCAGGGATACTAACTTTGAATGGAATTCCTTTGTTCGTTGGTCAAGAATTAACAGTTGGAGAAGCTGCATTGATCCAATTTACTCCTAACTCAAGTTTCAACGGTAATAGAGCTAGTTTTACGGTAGTAGCCAAAGACAATACGGGACTGATGGGTCTTACTCCAGCAACAATAATAATTCCATTAGTGGAAGCTGAATCCCCAAGTATTTTACTTGTTAAAGAGGGGGTTTTTAATGATGTGGACGGCAACGGATTTGCTGAAGTTGGAGAAACAATAACTTATAATTTCACAATAACGAACACAGGAAATATTCCATTAACAAACGTTACTATTATTGATACTATGCCAGGTTTAGTAATAAGTGGAAATCCAATAGCTCTTTTGCAAGTAGGTGAGGCAAATAGTACTTCAATTATAGCTACATATGTGATTACTCAAAGAGACCTTGACGCTTTATCGATATCAAATAAAGCACTAGTACAGGGTACAAGTCCTAATGGTGCTATAGTCGAAAGCAGCTCTACGAAAATTGTTGATTTATCGCTAGTTGCTAGAGAATTTGTTTGTGCAATTAAGGTCTTTAACGCCTTATCACCAAATGATGATGGTAAAAATGACGAGTTCTTTATTGAAGGGTTAGAATGCTATCCTGATAATAAAGTCGAGATTTATAATAGATGGGGTGTTCTAGTTTTCGAGAGAGAAAAATACAATAATAAAGAAAGAGCCTTTAGAGGGGCATCTGAAGGACGAGTGACAGTAGCTCAATCCCAGGAATTACCAACAGGAACCTATTTCTATATTTTAAAATATTCAGATTTGGATAAGAAGGTAATCGAACAATCAGGTTATTTGTATATTAATAGATAAAACGAACACTATAGGTTTTTTCGAACCTTAGGTTATAAAAAATAAGTTATGAAAACAAGATTATTAATATTCACTTTAATTTTATTGTCGGGGACGATGGTAGCGCAGCAAGACGCGCAGTTTACCCAGTACATGTACAATACTGTTGGCATTAATCCAGCCTATGCAGGTTCTAGGGGTGTAATGAGCATTTTTGGAATACATAGAACCCAATGGGTAGGATTGGATGGAGCTCCTACCACCAATGGATTTTCATTAAACACCCCAATAGGAGACAGTAATGTAGGATTGGGATTGTCAATATTGAATGATAAAATTGGACCTTCAGTAGAGAACAATGTTTCGATTGACTTCTCTTATAGTATTCCAACATCAGAGACATACAAATTGTCGTTTGGTTTAAAGGCGACTGCTAATTTATTGAATGTTGATTTTAATAGATTAAATCAACACGATGCAAATGATTACAGTTTTGAAACCAATATTGACAATAAGTTTTCTCCGAATTTTGGGGTAGGAATGTATTTACATTCTGACGATACTTATATTGGTATATCAGCTCCGAACATATTGGAAACCGAGCATTTTGACAGATATGCAGGTACGGGAGCTAATAGCCATGTTGCAAATGAAAAGATTCATTATTATTTAATAGCAGGTCATGTATTTGATTTAAGCGCAACAGTTAAGTTTAAACCTTCGTTACTAACAAAAGTGATTCAAGGAGCACCTTTGCAAGTGGATATTTCAGGTAATTTTCTAATAAATGAAAAATTTGTAGCCGGTGTAGCCTATCGATGGAGCGCTGCTGTGAGTGCCATGGTAGGGTTTCAAGCCAGTGATTCCTGGTTTATAGGGTATGGATATGATTTAGAGACCACTAGATTGTCTAACTACAATTCAGGTTCCCATGAAATATTTTTGAGATATGAATTATTTAATAAATATGGTAGAATAGTATCCCCAAGATTCTTCTAAATTCCTCATTATGAAATTTAAAAACGTTATTTATAGTGCATTTTTAATTATTCTTGCCAGTCAAGGGTATGGACAAAAAGCAAATGTTGTTGCTGCAGATAAGAAATACGATCAGTATGCGTATATCGATGCTATCGCCACATACGAAAGTGTTGCAGAAAAAGGGTATAAGGATGAAAAGATGTTTCAAAAGCTAGGGAATGCCTACTATTTTAATGCCGATTTAGAGAAAGCAGGAAGATGGTACAAGGAGCTTTTTGATATGAATCAAGATCAGGAGCCAGAGTATTGCTACAGATATTCGCAATGCTTAAAATCGATTGGTGAATACAAAAAAGCAGATCAGATGCTGGAGCAATTTAATCGAAAGTCAGGGAATGACCAAAGAGCTAAATTATATGCCAGCAATAAAAATTATCTCGAAGAAATCAAAGCTAACTCAGGACGGTTTACTATTGAAGATGCAGGTATCAATTCTGAATATTCAGATTATGGTAGTTCTTTTTCAGGGAATAAATTAGTATTTGCATCCGCTAGAGATACAGGTGGAGTTGCTAAAAAAGTTTTTAGATGGACGAACCAGTCTTTTACAAATTTATATAGTTCAGAGAGGAACAATGATGGAAGTCTAAGCGCTCCAAAACGTTTAGCGAATGCTGTTAATTCTAAATTTCATGAATCTACGCCTGTCTTTACCAAAGATGGCCAGACAATGTATTTTACAAGAAATAATTATTTAGATGGAAAGAAAGGGAAGGATGATCAAAAAATAACACTTCTTAAAATATACAAAGCTAGTTTAGTGAACGGACAGTGGGAAAACGTATCTGAATTGCCTTTTAATAGCGACCAGTACAGCGTTGCTCATCCAGCATTAAGTGCCGATGATACAATTTTATATTTTGCTTCTAATATGCCTGGTACAATGGGCCAATCTGATTTGTTTAAAGTGACTATTAATAATGATGGGACATATTCCATTCCAGAGAATCTAGGGACTACAATTAATACAGAAGGACGAGAAACATTTCCATTTGTTTCAAATGATAATGAATTGTATTTTGCTACTGATGGACGTCCGGGACTAGGAGGACTAGATATTTATGTTTCTAAAATTGAAAAAGATTTAAGTTTCAAGGAAGTGAAAAATGTTGGAGCGCCAATAAACGGTACTCAAGATGATTTTGCTTTTTTGATAGATAGTAAAAGTAGAACTGGTTTTTTTACTTCTAATAGAATTGGCGGAAAAGGATATGATGATATTTACAAGTTTAACGAAACCAAAAAATTAGAGTGTTTGCAACTTTTAGATGGAACGATCACAGATCAAGAAACGGGTTTATTGCTTGCAGATTCTAAATTAAGTTTGTTTGACGATAAATTTGAATTCATTAAGGGAAGTAGCACCGATGAAAAGGGACAGTACAGTTTTGATGTAGAATGTGGTAAGATGTATTATATAAGAGCTGAAAAACTAAACTACGAGACCAAAGAAGCCAATATAACAATTGCTAAAACAACGGGTAAATCCGAATTAAATTTAGCGCTAGAGCAACGTATGAAGCCAATTGGTCTTGGCACAGATTTAGCTAAAACATTAAATATTCCGATGATTTATTTTGATTTAGATAAATCTTTTATTCGAAAAGATGCTGCCTTTGAGTTAGAGAAAATTGTTGCAGTTATGAATCAATATCCTAAGATGAAAATCGACATACGCTCCCATACCGACAGCCGACAAACAGAACAATATAATGAGGCTTTGTCAGACAGAAGAGCCAAATCAACAAGAACATGGTTAATCAAGAATGGCATCGATGGCAGTCGTTTAACCGCTAAAGGATATGGGGAATCCCAGTTAGTAAACCATTGTTCAGATGGCGTAATATGTACCGAAGTGGAACATCAGGCTAACAGACGTAGCGAATTCGTGATTATTTATATGGAATAAATTTTTTACCCGTTCGAAAGTGAAAAAGGAAACAGAAGAGGCTAAACTAGCCAACTATTTACAATAAATAGTTGGCTAGTTTAGCCTCTTTATTTTATTATAGTACAAATATTTCCTCCTAAAAATAAGCCCTCAATTGTACATTTCCGGTATGAATGGCTTTACTTGTTTCGCTTTTTCTTCCTTGATAATTGAAATTAATATCTAGGAATTGGGTGATGTTTTTTTGTAATAACAATCTCCATGTGATATTTTGACCCGTTTGTAAACCTTCTAGCATTTGAAAACCAACAGCAGAAAATTCATTGCCATTAAATTTATTTTGGTAAAAAGAAATCTCGCCATTTAAGGTGATTTTTTTCTCGCCAGCATAAGAAAAGGAAGTTCCAAATCGATTTTGAATTAGATTTTCGAAATTCCCAATCTGATTTTCTTTGTTTTGTAACTCGTAGAAAACATCCCAACTGGTGTTTTTTGAAAACAAATAGCTGATTTTTGGAGCTAGTTGATAACCTGATATAGTAAAATTCTTTTCTGGAAAATTTTCAGAAATTATAGCCGTTTGAATTGTTTTTGCGAAAGCGCCAAACAACCAACTCTTTCTATATAAATGTGAATATTGGAATTGATGAGAGCTGTTTGTAGATTCTTGTGAGCCTATGGAGAGTAAATTTTTTGTTTGATTTTCTAAGAATGAGTAGGTGACAGAGTGCTTTTGCTTTCCTCTATTGTAAAACAAACTATTTCTAAAACTGGAACTCAGTCCCAATACATTTTCTTGTGAGGAGTTAAAAGGGTTCAATTCAAAATTACCGCCTTCGTTTTTTGTTTTCCTATCAATAATGAAGGAAGTCTGATTGTAAAAAAACGAACTAAATTTTTTAAATCCCGTCGCGTTTTGCCACTGATTAGGATTTAAAATGATTGATTGAGAAAACTTGGTCTGATGCGTTTTTATATAGACACGATTGGGCAAATACACTCTAATGTACTTTGCCTGATCGATAAATGGAGCGACTTCAAATTCCTGTAATTCCTGAATTCCGTTTGCGTTATAATCATTCCAAGTGTAAACCCCTTGTCCAGCGGGAACTTCAAGATAAGTGAACTCCTGTTGCGGCAATGTTCCCGAATTGGTTTCATAAGCACTGGTTCCCTGAAGCAGTTGATTGAAAAAGCGGTCATTATATACTATTCTCGAATTCAGCGAAGGCTCGTTTCTCTTCGAAGCAGCTACAAAATCCAATACTCGATAATTAGCGTAAACAGATAAATCACTTTTAGGTGTTTGAATTAATTTTGATTTGAAATAGTAGGTTTGAGAAGTGTTTACCCTTTGTAATAGACCATTTTGAATACTATCATTGGTTCTTTTTAATAAACCCAATTCGACAAATACCTTTGTACTATCCCCTCGTCCGGCGAATAATCCATATTCGGAAAATCGCTGACTTAAGTTCGAAAATTGATTGGTTGATTTATTTTTTTCTTGATTGTCCTCCAATCGCTGGCTGGCACCGACCCAGTTTTTATCAAAATGATACCGAACTTGAGATTGGTTTCTAATGAAATTCGAAAAGGCAAGTATACCATCACTTTTTAAATAACTTCCTTGGTTTTGAAAGCTCCATTTTTTTAAATTAAAATATCCGTTTAGCATATGTCTATTCCCAGAGAAGCTTTCGGAGAAATCTAGTTTTTCAAATTGGTATTTTAGTATCCCGTTGTTATTCGTTTTTGTGGTGGGATTTAAATTAAAGTTCAAGCCCGATACGAGTAAACTTTGATTTCCAACCGCTGTCGTTCCGAGATTCCAATCCCTGTCAAATTCAATAGTATACAGCCGTTCAACAGTTTTAAATTCTTTTTGGGTAAATTGATAATTGGCAAAAGCATCAACGATCCATTTTTTTGAAAACAGACGTTGTTTGGTATTAATTTTTCCGCTTATTCCTTGATTGTTTGAGTCATCATTATTCGAAAACAGATTACTATCGTTGTTACTAACTGCTATTTCGAAATCAACAGCGGTTTTCTCAGATGGGGAGTATTTTCCTAAAAAAGTAGCTATTTGAATTTTTGTAGGAGCTACAAGTTGAACTGTTGGGGCATAATTCCCTTGTGGAACGGTGTTTATTGGTGCAATATATTCGTATATTCTACTGATGCTAGCCGCATTTTTCACTATGTAATTTCCCTTGTTGGAGCCAACTAAGCTAAATCGTACATTGAATAGCTCTATTTGAGCGTCATTTGAATATTCGAATATTTCAGCCGCATTCACCACCGTTTTTCTATACAGCACTTTATTGTCAGAGAAAGAGTCTGGATAGGCAGATGGAGCAATCATCAATTCTGGATTGTCTCCCGCATCGATCAAGATTTGTGCTTGCTCTTTGGAGAGGTTTTGTTGTAAAGGTTGGTTTTTGATATCATTTTCAGAATAGATATAACTTCCAAAACTCCATTTTTCATTTTGATGCGTGGCTCCTGCATACGTCACAAATCGCGTATAATTTCTGTCGGAATACTGGTATTCAATGGCAATACGCATTTCTGAAGTTATGGTAAACAAAGGTGTAAATGTTATTTCCCCCGCGTTATAGTCAATCGTATAATCATTATTTTTGCCTCTTTCTAAAAGCAATCCATTTACATAAACCCGCTCTGAGCCAGATATTACAAGTACGTATAATTCGCCATTTTGCCCCTTTAATTTATACGGCCCTTGACTGCCTTCGACTCCCGTGAAATTACTTTTGGCATATTGACCTCTGACCAAGGCTACGGCAGCGAAAACATTCGTTTTGTTTTTGGCGGTACCAAAATCGAAATTAGTGGAAAGTCCCTGCACCTTTTTATTAAAGTTAAGAAATTGTGTGGCGTGATTTTCTAGAAAGAGATCTCCCGCTCGAATATTCCATTTATCACTAAAAAGTTCCATGAAAATGTTGTCAAATTGGTCTAGTCGCTGTGAGTAACCACCATCTTGTAAAGGAATATTACTGTCTTGCAAAGATGCTCGTAAACTAACTTTTTCCGACAGTTTCCCCGTGATTTGTAAATCTAAATTGGAATTTAGAACTGTGTTTTGATTGTTCCCTATTGTTACTCCGCGGGTAATGCTCCCGGAAGTAGTCAAGCCGTCAAAAGGGATATTTTTTTCAGCAGTTTTCGTGTTTACTTGATATAATTTTTCCGAATTAATATCATTGCTGACCACCCGACTTGGGTCGTAAATGCGGTATTCCTTCGTTAGAAAATCAGGAAATTTTAGGTATTGTATTGTGATAGAATCGGATTCAAAAAGAAGTTTGCTATTTAACAGTAAAGTTGCTTTTAGAAAATCTACTTTATAAGAAGTACTGTCTATAGGAGTACTATTGGCGTCAAGCAATTTAAAAAAAGACGCATTTAGACTTTCATTTTCAAGATGTATGGTATCACGAGAAAATGCAATTTTCTTGGTTTTGTATAATGATTTGTTTTCCTGGGCATGGAGCCCAGAAAAACAAATGATCATCGCCAAAAGCAATATTTTTTTTACCATAAAGAGAATAACGTCTATAAATCAAAAGTAGTGTATTCTATATTATTATGGGCAATGTGATGCTAAAGCAAGCAAAGAATAGATTTTAATTTTCGCTGGTCACAATTTGCATTGTTTCCGTACTGATTTGTTTTAAAATTACTTTTTTGCCATTTTCAACTGTTTGGGCAGCGGCGTCGTTAAAATGTCTAATGGTATATAAAGTTACATTTTGACTAAAGTCAACTTTGAATTTTTTTGATAAAATAGCATTTAACTCGTTGAAATTATCAAATTTATCTTCAACACATACGGAGAAGCTGATAGCAGTATTCTGAATTAAATTGACTTTTAGTTTAAACTCATGGAATAAAGAAAATATCTCACTGATATTCTCTTCCATGATAAAAGAGAAATCTATTGAGGAAAGCGATATCAATAATTGGTTTCTTTTGACTATAAAACAAGGTAAATACGGCTCTAAATTAACGCCTTTTGAAACACTTGTCCCTTTTAGTAAAGGGTTAATAAATGATTTTACATACAAAGGAATTTCCTTTTTTTGTAAAGGTTGTAATGTTTTTGGATGGATTACCGTTGCGCCATAAAAGGCTAGTTCAATGGCTTCACGATACGAAATCTGATTCAATAAACTGGCATTCTCAAAATAACGTGGATCAGCATTCATTACTCCAGGAACGTCTTTCCAGATGGTTACGCTTTCAGCGTTTAAACAATAGGCAAAAATAGCTGCCGTATAATCAGAACCTTCACGTCCTAGTGTCGTTGTGAAATTGTTTTCATCAGAACCCAGGAATCCTTGGGTAATGTTTAACATTTTTCTTTTTACATTTTTCGAAATATTCTTTTGGGTAAGGTCCCAATCTACTGTGGCATCTCTATAATTAGAATCGGTTTTAATGAAGTTTCTAACATCAATCCATTCTGTTTTTATACCCATATGATTCATGAAATGAGCAAGAATAGTGGTAGATATCAACTCACCATAACTCACAACCTGATCATAAACAAAATTATAGTTAGGAGATTTGTTGTGTACTAAAAAATAGTCTAGATCAGAAAATTGCGCTTTTACAGCATTAAAAACAACGTGTTGATCATCTTCAAACAAATCCATTAAGATTTGATTGTGGTATTTTTTTACTTCTTGAACCGAGGATTGAAGTGCGGATGACTTATCAAAATAGTCTTTTATCACTACTTCAAGTGCATTAGTAGTTTTTCCCATTGCGGAGACCACCAATAAAACATCTTCATAACCTACCTTTTGTAAAACGTCATAAACATTTTTAATTCCCTCAGCATCTTTCACGGATGCACCTCCAAATTTGAATACTCTCATAATTATAAAAATTCCAATTTTTTAAATTCTAACTTCCAATGTTTAAATTCTAACTCCCCTTTTTTTAATTGGAATTTGGAATTTATTTTTTTTGAAAATTTATTTTCTTATCTTATTCTCAACAAAATTTTCTACACCTGCCTCGTCCATTTGCACTACGTACCAATCACGAAGTACTTTGGCACCTGATTTTTCATAAAAATCAATTGCAGGAGTATTCCAGTCCAGGACATTCCATTCCACTCTGCGAACTTGATCTTTTTTACCTTGTTTTATAATTTCTGAATACAAAGCATAGCCAGCTCCTGTACCGCGCATTTTTTCTTTGACTACTAAATCTTCTAAATGTATAGTCTTGCCTTTCCATGTTGAGTAGCGATAATAGTACAAGGCAATTCCAACAATCTCCGTCTCCACTTCAGCTACAAAAACATGAAATAAGGGAGTAGGGCCAAAGCCATCGCGAATTAAATCATCTACATTTATCAATACCGCATCTGGTTCCTTTTCAAAATCAGCTAATTCTTGAATTAATTCTAGAACAGCAGTCATATCTTCGGGGGTTCCTTTTCTAATAATCATATAGTATTGTTTTTAAAGGTTAAAAACTTAAAATAAAGTTTTTTCAGCCCGTAATTTAGGGATTATATTAGCAAATATACAATACCGACAAACTAAGTAAATATTATTCAATTCATTTTCACAAAAAAGCCGATATTTGTGACTTCAATTTAACTACAACGATGTCGTAATGGAAGAACGCAATAAAACCTTAGGGGAATTTATCATTGAGAATCAAAATGCCTTTCAATATTCGTCTGGCGAATTATCTAGAATTATCAATTCGATTAGATTAGCAGCCAAGGTGGTCAACTACAAAGTAAATAAAGCTGGGCTTGTTGACATTGTAGGAGCCGCTGGAGAACAAAACATTCAAGGGGAAGACCAACAGAAACTTGATGTTTATGCTAATGAAGTTTTTATTCAAACATTAATAAATCGTGAAATTGTTTGCGGAATTGCTTCTGAAGAAAATGACGAATTTATTACTGTTGAAGGAAGTGATAATAGCCATAATAATAAATATGTTGTATTAATGGATCCGCTGGATGGATCGTCAAATATTGACGTAAACGTTTCTGTTGGGACTATCTTTTCTGTTTATAGAAGAGTTACACCAATAGGTTCTCCGGTAACCATTGAGGATTTTTTACAGCCTGGAACGAGTCAAGTTGCTGCAGGATATGTAATTTACGGAACATCAACTATGATTGTTTATACAACTGGACATGGTGTAAATGGCTTTACTTTAAATCCTGCAATTGGGACGTTTTATTTATCACATCCTGACATGAAATTTTCTGAAGATGGGCATATATATTCCATTAATGAAGGGAACTATGTGCATTTTCCACAAGGGGTTAAAGATTATATCAAATATTGCCAATCAGAAGAGGATGACAGACCTTATACCTCTCGTTATATAGGAAGTTTAGTTTCTGATATTCATAGAAACATGATCAAAGGCGGAATTTACATTTACCCAACAAGTTCTAAAGCTCCAAAAGGGAAGCTACGTTTGTTGTATGAATGCAATCCAATGGCTTTTATTGTAGAGCAGGCTGGCGGAAAGGCGTCAGATGGTTTTGGAAGAATAATGGAAATTGAACCAACTGAATTGCACGAAAGGGTACCGTTTTTCTGTGGTAGTTATAATATGGTGGAGAAAGCAGAAGAGTTCATGCACAAAGCAAAACTAAGTAAATACTAAAATAATATATAAAGAGCCCTAAATTTTTAGGGCTCTTTATTTTTAAATTTATAGATGTTTTTCCATTTCTAAAAGGAAATCATCGACATCTGTGTTTTTGTCTACCAATAAAAGAGCTTCAGCTACGACCAAGTCTACGTTTTCTGGAGTAAAACCAATTCCTAAACAAAGTTTTTTCAACATAACTTCTTGTTTGTCTCCCAAAATATGGTCAACATGAACAATCCTTGCTAAATCGTACAAACGCTCCAATCTCATCGAATTTAAATAAGGAGGATTGATTGGGTATTTTGAAGGGTTTTCTAAAATCTCTTCATATTCTGCAGGAGAAATTTCAAGCCTAATGGCTAATTTGTCTAAAAACTCTTTTTCTTCAGGGGCAAAAACCCCGTCTGCTAATGCTAATCTTACAATAGAAGAAAAGTGACCTTTGTTTCTTTGCTTGAATTCGCTATCAAATAAATCTGAAAATGACATAATTAAGTGTATTTTTTATGGTACAAATATAAATCAATTTTTAAACTATTAAATTATTTTCGTTTTAATTTTAATTTTAAAATTATGGAATGTTTTTATTGAAATATAAATGTGGGATTTGACTATTCAATTCTACCATTTTCAAAATAAATCGTAAGTTTACAATCCCTTTATCAACTATAATTATTTCACCTATGTCAGAATTTTTGATTTATTTTCAAATAGGATTAAAACACGTTTTGGATATTTACGCTTACGATCATGTTTTGTTTTTAATCGCTCTTGCGGTGCCGTTTTCTTTTAATGATTGGAAACGAATAGTCCTCTTAATAACGCTTTTTACGATAGGTCACACTATGGCTTTATTGCTTTCTGTTTTTGGTATTATTGCCATTAAAGTAAATGTTGTGGAACTATTAATCCCAATCACGATATTAATTACCGCCTTTTTTAATTTGTTTACTGCCGGTAAATCAAATAAAAAAGAAAGTGTAAATCTGATTTTTTTCGTCACTCTGTTCTTTGGAATTATACATGGATTAGGATTTTCTAATTATTTTAAAGCAATACTTGGCGGAAATGCGACATCAAAAATACTGCCTTTAGCCGAATTTGCGTTAGGAATTGAAGCAGCACAAATTGTTGTGGTTTTTGTAGTTTTAATATTGTCATATATTGTACAAACTGTTTTTAGATTCTCGAAAAGGGATTGGACTTTAGTGATGTCAGCATTTATAATAGGAGTAGTATTGCCAATGATAATTGAAAATGAAATTTGGACGAGATAAAATGGAAGTAAAAAAATTAAATAAATACGATAAGGCTTATCTAAGAATTGCTACTGAATGGGGCAGTTTGTCTTATTGTAAGCGGAAACAGGTAGGGGCGATCATCGTTCGCGACCGAATGATAATTTCAGATGGTTATAATGGAACGCCATCGGGTTTTGAAAACTGTTGTGAGGATAACGAAGGATTAACCCGATGGGATGTCTTACATGCGGAAGCAAATGCCATTCTAAAAGTAGCAAGGTCCACCCAATCCTGTGAAGGCTCCACTTTGTATATTACATTGTCACCATGCAAAGAGTGTAGTAAATTGATACATCAATCTGGAATAAAACGAGTAGTGTATCATAAAGGGTACCGTGATGATTCAGGAATTCAGTTTTTAATAAAAGCTGGTGTGATTGTTGATCATATTTCAATATTAGAAGAATAGATGAAAACTGACGTTAAATACCTTCCAATAGTTCTGGGCGCAACTCTTGCGCTAGGGATTGTTATTGGCGGTTGGTTAAATACTTTCAATGGGAATCATTTTTTGGACGAAAATAGTTCTAAAACTAAAATTAATAAACTGATTGACTTTATCGATAATGAGTATGTAGACAATGTGAATACAGATTCTATCGTAAACATTACGGTCGACAATATTATGAGTCAGCTTGATCCGCATTCTGTTTATATTTCGCCGAGTGAGCAAACGCAAGTTGCGGAAAGCATGAAAGGCGATTTTGTGGGGATTGGTGTCAATTTTTATATGTACAAAGATTCTGTGGCGATAATCAGACCCATTGAGAATGGCCCTTCGGCCAAAGCGGGAATACAGGCTGGAGACAGGATTTTATATGCTGATAAAACAAAATTATTTGGACGTAAATTACCTAGCGACAGTCTTTTCTCTAAGTTAAAAGGAGAACAAGGTTCTGTTGTAGAGCTTACTATTTATAGAAAATCTATTGGTAAACAAATAAAAATCAAAATAGAACGGGGTATTATTCCTTTAAAAAGTGTCGATGTGGCAGTACTTTTAAATGGGAAAACTGGATATATTAAGATCAATCGCTTTGCCGAAACCACCTTTGAAGAATTTAAAATGGGATTGGCCAAATTAAAAAAAGAAGGAGCAAAAACGCTGATAATTGATCTTCGTGATAATGGTGGCGGTTATATGGAAGAAGCAATAGATATTGCAGATGAGTTGTTGAAAGATAAGCAATTAATCGTTTTTACTAAAAATAAAAAAGGCAACATACAAAAAACATACGCAACAAAAAAAGGCGATTTTGAGTCAGGTAATGTATTTGTATTGCAAAATGAAAATAGTGCTTCGGCGAGTGAAATTCTTGCGGGAGCGATTCAAGATAATGATAGAGGTACTATTGTAGGACGACGTTCTTTCGGCAAGGGATTGGTGCAACGAGAAATGGATTTTGATGACGGATCGGCAGTTCGATTAACGGTGGCGAGGTATTACACGCCTACAGGAAGGTCTATACAAAAACCATACGTCAAAGGGAATGAAGAATATTTTAAAGAGTCGGAAAATCGTTTTGAGAACGGGGAGTTATATGAAAAAGACAGTATTAAAGTTGCCGATAGTTTAAAATTTAAAACACCTAAAGGTAGAATTGTTTACGGCGGCGGCGGTATTGTTCCGGATATTTTTGTTCCTCTCGAAGTGGAGCATGGCAATGAAAATACAGTGTACTTAATGAAATCCGGAATCGTAGGGAATTTTGTTTTTGAGCAATTGGATAGAAATAGAGTTGTTTTTAAAGGGGTGCCTTTTGAGCAGTTTAAGGGTAAAATGGATAAAACCGATTTGTATTTTAAAGCTTTTCAAAAATACCTTTTGAGAAATGGATTAGATGTCGATTTATCGAAAAGCAAAGCTATTGTAAAGCGGTATCTCGCAGCTGAATTTGCTCGACAATTGTATGGAGAAAGCAGCTATTATGAGATCGTTTTAAAAGAGGACGCCATGGTTAACGCGGTACTTAATAAGTAGTTGTAGGCTTCAATATCAATTAAAAAAAATCAATATCAAATAAATACGGGCTCTAATCTTGAATGCCGCATTGCATTCTAACTTCTACCTTCCGTTATTAGGTTATCCCAGTCTTTCCTGTAGCGTATAAGTTCGTCATCGATCATTTCTTTGGAAGTTTTTAATAGAAAATCAACATCATTAGAATATAAAGGAGGGAAATACGTCATTTTTATCTGTGTGGTGCGTTTTCCGAAGCATTTTATAAAATGGGGCACGAAGGTATCGTCGTCAACAAATGCATCTGTTTTTTCTTTGTAATCAATTGCAATAGGGATTACAGCAGCTTCGATTTTTGTGGCCATTGCAAATGAGCCGTAGTTAAAGTCGATGGTGGTGGGTGAAACATGTGTTGTTCCTTCCGGAAAATTAATGACTGAATGGCCGAGGCTCAGTGCTTTCTTTATGCTTTCGCAGGTGTTTTGTCTGCTTTCAGGATCTTTTCTGTCAACAAAAATCACTCCTGATATTTTGCAAATGTATCCTATAAGAGGCCATGATTCTACTTCCTTTTTTCCTACTGGAAAGGTCTGTCTGTGATTTACCATGATTATGGGGTCAAAATACGAACGGTGATTAGCAACAATTAGTCCTTGGACTTCTGGAGGTACTCCGTAAATTTGGAGACGGATACCAAGTAATGAGTTGAGTACGCTGATTATAAAATCGCGAAATATAAGCGCGTTTTTTGAAGTTGTTTCTTTACTCCAAAATAAACTTACTAAGTAGAAAAGAAGAGAGAAGAAAGAAATAAATAGTATAAAAAGAATCAATCTTGTTAAGCCTAATATATATGATTGCATAATGTGTTTTGTAAAAAAGGTAAAACTAACATTATTTCCGAATAATTAAAGGTGCTTTATCGAATACTGTCGTGAATATGTGTTTGAGTTCCGTGATTCCATAACGTAAGAATATCTGTTGCTACTGCGGCGCCACTTCCGGCGGCAATGGCAAGTTGGCTTCTCCATCCCGCTAGAGTTCCCGCTACGTAAATGCCTTCGGTAATTTTGTGATCAATATTGTGTAATTGAATTCTTTCTTTTTCGGGTAGTGATTTTTGATGCGGCTCGACAAACTGCATTAGTCCTTCAATTGAAAAGGTGTTTGCCGCGCCAATAGCGACTACAATTACTTTGGTTTTGTAAGTGTTTTTGTTTGTTATTATGGTAAATTCTGGAGATTGTCCTTCAATTTTCAAGACTTTTTCACTTGGTATTTGAGCGATATGAGGATAGAGTTGAGATAGTTGCTTTATACTTTGTACTAGCAAATCTGAGCCTAATGTTGCGGAAGGAATTCCATAGGCATTATTAAAAATAGCTTCTTGGAGAGAGGATGATTTTTGATGGGTGAAAATTCCAATTTCTTTTTCGGTTGCAAATAGTTTCTTTTTTGCAGACCCTAATACAAGGCCACATGACATTCCAGAAACGCCACCACCAATAATCAAAACGTCAAACATAGTTATAGGTTATCGTTCATCTTTTCTTCAATTTTTTTAGACATTCTAAAAATCAAAAGAATTAACACAGCGCAGAACGAAGCTCCGATTCCAACCGATGCTACCATACTGTCTCCTTGAAATGGATGATTGAAATCTAGCAATGTAATATTAAAAATAATAAGTGCCAAAGCTAAAAACACTAAAATGTTAGTAAAGATTTTCATAATATGGAATTTTATACCTGAGTCGTAAAAAAGATTTGAGGAGTAGTTTAATTAAAACATATTCCAGAAAAATCAGATTATATTTACAGGCTACATTAGAGGGTAAATTTATAAAAAAAAATATTATACAAACAAACCTTTAACATTAGCAGCGAATAATTTAACAGCGATTGCGAGAAGAACGACCCCGAAAGTCTTGCGAACAACCCCTAATCCGTCTTTTCCAAGCATTCTCTCGATTTTAGAAGATGATTTTAGTACGATATAAACTAAAAGAATGTTTAAAATGATTGCGATAATGATATTTATGGTGTGAAATTGAGATTTTAGCGACAGCAAAGTGGTCATTGTTCCGGCTCCCGCAATTAATGGAAATGCAAGAGGAACAATAGAGGCAGAGCTGGCTTCCTCGTCACGATAAATACGAATTCCTAAAATCATTTCTAATGCTAAAAAGAATAAAACAAAGGAACCAGCGACCGCAAATGAGTTCACGTCGATACCAATTAGTTTTAAAAGTTCTTCACCCACAAAAAGGAAAACAATCATAATAAAACCAGAGGCTAAAGAAGCTTTTTCAGATTCAATATGGCCAAATTTGGATCGCAGGTCAACGATTATGGGAATAGAACCCACGATATCAATCACAGCAAAAAGTACCATTCCAACAGTAATTATCTCCCTTATATCTAATTGCATAACGTTTTTTTATTTATTGCAAAAGTATTAAATTTAGTTGACAGCTATGTTAGTTTTTAATTGTAATTCTGACTCTAATTCTGGCATTTTTCTTTTAAATTAATGTAACTGTTTGAAAATCAAGTCGTAAATTTGACTGTAATTTAAAATTTATAGTCATGAAACAGATAGCTCGGGTTTTTAGTATAGTGTTGTTGTTATTTTTTATTACTACTTCGGAAGCGCAGATTTTGAAAAAATTATCAAAAAAAATTCAAGATAATGTAGCTGCAAAAGTAGTTCGCAAAGATAGTGTAACGGTAGAGCATAAAGAGGGAATTTTGAATGATGATGTGATGGCAATGGTACATGGAAAGAATAAAATAGATGTTTCATTGATTCCTAATTCTTATCCGTTTAGTTGGGAATATTCTTTAGAAATTCAAAGTGACAATAACAAAGCGATGGTTGTGGATTATTTACTGGAACCTAATGCAGAATATTTTGGTTTTAAAATGCAGGATGCAGGAGGTATGTTTATGGTGATTGACAGCAAAAACAGGTTTATGATTAGCACTTTTAAGGGTGAAAAAGGAAATATGGCCATGGCTTCTAAAATGCCTGAATATTCTGAAATGATAGAAAAAGGAAATGATAGCGACGAGTTTTCATATAAAGCACTTCCGGATAAAACAATAATGGGTTATAATTGCAGAGGAATTGAAGCTACAAGTGAGAAGTTTATTATGGTTTTTTATTATACTAATGAGGCTAAAGTGAGTTTTTCTGACCTGTTTAGAGCGCAACAAAAGCAAACAGCCCCAAATGCTTTGAAAAATTATTTCAAAGTAGGAGATAAACCTTTAATGATGACTATGAGTATGAAGGATTTAAAAAATAAAGGGGTAGTTACCACGATGAAGTGTGTTAGCTTGGTTGAAAAAACAAATACATTTAATAAAGTAGATTATATATTTATGTAGTTTGTCTTTCAATCTTTTCCGTTTTTGTTTTCAAATTTATGATTTGCTGAGGTGCTTTTTTGAATATCTTTGAATATCTTTGTAGAATGTTTCAACTAGGTAAGACCATCGTCTCAGAAGATATTTTAAGTAAAGATTTTGTTTGCAATTTAACAGCCTGTAAAGGGGCTTGTTGTGTTAACGGTGATGCCGGAGCACCACTAAGTCTCGAGGAGACAAAAATTTTAGAGGAAATATATCCAAAGGTAAAACCGTTCCTTCGAAAGGAGGGGATTGCGGTTATTGAGGCTCAAGGAACTTCGATAGTGGGTACAGACGGTGACCTTGAAACGCCACTGATTGACGACAAAGATTGCGCTTATGTAATCTATGATGGCAAAACAGCACTTTGTGGTATTGAACAAGCTTATAATCAAGGAGAAATACACTGGAAAAAACCTGTTTCTTGTCATTTATACCCAATTCGTGTAAAAGATTTCACTGAATTTGCTGCTGTTAATTATGACAGATGGGATATTTGTGATCCAGCCTGTTCTTTAGGTCAGGAACTTGAGGTTCCAATCTATAAATTCGTCAAAGAAGCTTTGGTTAGAAGGTTTGGCGAAGACTGGTACTTGGAACTTGAGAAAGTCGCCGAAGAGCTAAAAAAGTAATTCCGAAAAATCGCCTTTTTTTATCGCGATTTGTTTTTAAATCCCTATGTTTTACGGTGCTTTAGCGAGCATCGATAAATTTAATCTATTGATTATTAGCAATTTGTGATTTCATGAAAAACGTTCTGTTTTTTCATGTTTGTTAAAAACTATGGCCGATTGTGGATAAGTTTGGCTTTTAATTATCGCAATATTTTACAATCTTTGTAATCCCCAGAACGCATAAAAATTCTTTAAAACATCAAAATAAAACAAACAACAATGTCGCAAATTGAACCAATATTACAAGAGAATAAAAATCGATTCGTAATTTTTCCTATCAAGCATCATGATATCTGGGAATGGTATAAGAAGATGGAAGCTAGTTTTTGGACTGCTGAAGAAATCGATTTGTCTCAAGATTTGAATGACTGGAATAATAAATTGAACGATGATGAAAGATATTTCGTGAAACATATTCTTGCTTTTTTTGCCGCTTCAGACGGAATTGTAAATGAAAACCTAGCGGAAAATTTTGTAAATGAAGTACAATATGCTGAAGCCAAATTCTTTTATGGTTTTCAAATTATGATGGAAAATATTCACAGTGAAACCTATTCGTTGTTGATTGACACCTACGTAAAAGACGAGGCTGAAAAAGATGATTTGTTTAATGCTTTGGAAGTTTTTCCAGCTATTAAGAAAAAAGCAGATTGGGCTTTGAAATGGATAGAATCTGATTCTTTTGCAGAGCGATTAATTGCTTTTGCAGCAGTTGAGGGGATTTTCTTCTCAGGAGCATTTTGTTCTATTTACTGGTTAAAGAAAAGAGGGTTAATGCCAGGATTAACTTTTTCTAACGAGTTGATTTCTCGTGATGAGGGAGTTCACTGCGATTTTGCGGTACACTTACATAACCACCACTTGGTTAATAAAGTTCCAAAAGAAAGAATTAGAAGCATTATTGTAGATGCTTTAAATATAGAAAGAGAATTTATTACAGAGTCACTTCCGGTAAGTTTAATAGGGATGAATGCGGTCTTGATGACGCAATATTTAGAATTTGTTGCTGATCGATTGTTAGTTGAATTGGGTTGCGACAGAGAATACAATACTACAAATCCATTTGATTTTATGGATATGATTTCGCTTCAAGGAAAAACAAATTTCTTTGAAAAGAAAGTAGCCGAATATCAAAAATCTGGTGTGATGAACACTGATGGTGATGCTCAAAAAATATCTTTTGACGCAGACTTTTAATTTTTAGAAGCAAAGAAATTAGGTTGCAAAGTAAATTGAAAGCTTAGTTTTAGCAGAAAAGCTATAATAATAGAAACTTTAAGTCTTCGTGTCTTTACGGCTATCGGAGATGAAATACTAAAGCATAAATACATTGTGCCTTAGCGCTCTAGTGGCAAAAATTAAATAACAAATAACCAGAAACAGCGAAGGGATTTACTGTTTTTAAAAACAAACAAAAGTATGTACGTAGTAAAAAGAGATGGCCACAAGGAGCCAGTAATGTTCGACAAAATAACAGATAGAATTAAAAAACTATGTTATGGTTTGAATGATTTAGTGGATGCCGTTAAAGTGGCAATGCGAGTAATTGAAGGACTTTACGATGGAGTTTCTACGTCAGAATTAGATAATTTAGCAGCTGAAACCGCAGCTTCGATGACTATTGCGCACCCGGATTATGCACAATTGGCAGCGAGAATTGCGATTTCAAATTTGCATTCCAATACAACAAAATCATTTTCGGAAACAATGACCGAAATGTTTGAATATGTAAATCCGAGAAATGGACAATACGCTCCATTAATTGCTGAGGATGTTTACAAAGTAATTCAGGAAAACGCTGAGTTTTTAGATTCGCATATCATTTATAATAGAGATTTTAACTATGATTATTTTGGATTCAAGACATTAGAACGTTCTTATTTGCTTAAGATAAACGGGAAAATTGTAGAGCGACCACAACATATGTTAATGCGTGTTTCTGTTGGGATTCACTTAGATGATTTAGAGTCGGTTTTAGAGACCTATGATTTAATGTCTAAAAAATTCTTTACGCATGCAACACCAACATTATTTAATTCAGGAACGCCAAAGCCTCAAATGTCTTCTTGTTTCCTTTTAGCAATGCAAGATGATAGTATTGATGGGATTTATGATACGTTGAAACAAACGGCTAAAATTTCGCAATCTGCCGGAGGAGTAGGACTTTCTATTCACAATGTACGTGCTACAGGTTCGTACATTCGTGGTACAAACGGAACTTCTAACGGAATTGTTCCTATGTTGAGAGTTTTTAACGATACGGCACGCTACGTAGATCAAGGTGGAGGAAAACGTAAAGGTAGTTTTGCTATTTATATCGAAACTTGGCATGCAGATATTTTTGATTTCTTGGATTTAAAAAAGAATACAGGAAAAGAAGAAATGCGTGCGAGAGATTTATTTTTCGCAATGTGGACTTCTGATTTGTTTATGAAAAGAGTTCAGGAAGACGGTAATTGGACGTTGATGTGTCCTAACGAATGTCCTGGATTGTATGATGTATATGGTGAAGAATTTGAAAAAATGTACACTGATTACGAAAAAGCTGGTAAAGGAAGAAAAACAATTAAAGCACAAGAATTGTGGGAGAAAATTCTAGAATCTCAAATTGAGACTGGAACGCCTTACATGTTATATAAAGATGCGGCAAACCGCAAATCAAATCAAAAGAATTTAGGAACGATACGTTCGTCAAACTTGTGTACAGAGATTATGGAGTACACTTCTCCTGATGAGGTAGCGGTTTGTAATCTAGCATCACTTTCATTACCCATGTTTGTGGATAATGGTAAGTTTGATCACGAAGCATTTTATAATGTAACAAAACGCGTTACCAAAAACTTGAATAAAGTTATTGATAGAAATTACTATCCGGTAAAAGAAGCAGAAAATTCTAACCTACGTCACAGACCAGTAGGTCTTGGAGTACAAGGATTAGCAGATGCTTTTATCATGTTGCGTTTGCCTTTTACATCTGATGAGGCTAAAAAGCTGAACCAAGAAATCTTCGAAACACTTTATTTTGCTGCTGTAACCGCTTCTATGGAAATGGCAAAAGTAGAAGGGCCTTATTCAACATTTAAAGGATCGCCAATCTCTCAGGGAGAATTCCAGTACAATTTATGGGGAATGAAAGATGAGGAATTATCAGGACGTTGGGACTGGGCGTCTTTAAGAAAAGAAGTAATGGAGCACGGAGTACGTAATTCATTATTAGTTGCACCTATGCCTACCGCTTCAACTTCTCAAATTCTGGGTAACAACGAAGCATTCGAACCTTATACTTCTAATATTTACACTCGTCGTGTATTATCCGGAGAGTTCATTGTGGTAAACAAGCATTTATTGCATGATTTAGTGGAGCTTGGTTTGTGGAATGAAACTTTGAAACAAGAATTGATGAGAAATAACGGATCAGTACAAGATTTAAATATTCCTCAAGACTTGAAAGAATTGTATAAAACAGTTTGGGAAATGTCAATGAAAGATATTATCGATATGTCACGTCATCGTGGTTATTTTGTAGATCAATCGCAATCATTGAACTTGTTTATGCAAAATGCCAATTATTCAAAACTAACGTCAATGCATTTTTATGCTTGGCAGTCAGGATTGAAAACAGGAATGTACTACTTAAGAACAAAAGCGGCAGTTGATGCGATTAAATTTACATTGAACAATGATAAAAAAGCAGAGCCAATCGAAGTAATGTCTAGACCAGCGCCAGTAGCAACTCCGGTTGCTGTGGAAGCGGCAGTAGAGATGACAGCAGATGAATACAAAGCAATGATCGAACTAGCTAAAAATGCTGGTCCAGATGATTGTGAAATGTGTGGATCGTAAATTAGAAAATAGAATACAGTAAATGAAGCAGCTATCAATTTTTTGGTAGCTGTTTTATTTTTAGGAGCAGTTTACTTCGTCAGTTCGCTTCGCTCGTGTCCCGCTTTCCATTACAATCTTTTTATTTTTAAAGAAAAAATAAAAAGGATTTTCACTGCAATCAGGGCTATGAATATAGTTGTTAAAATTGTGTTTAAGGACTAATGACAAACTCGTAATAATGAATATTCTGATTAATATTTTAATATTAATTGCTTATATTTGAGTAGATTAAGCTGTGGGTTTATTCTTTTTGTTAGCTAAAAATACGGATAATATGAAAAATACAACATTTGCAATTACGGATGATTTACTCGCTACACGGGGACAGCGATTTCTTAATTTTAGTATTGATTTAGTATTCCTTTATATTATCATACTGAGCATTGGGACTTCTATTATCCTGATTGCTGATGCTGCGAGTAAGTTTGCGGTTTCTACTTGGGTCGAGACGATGTCCAAAGGAGAAATCGTACTTTATAGCATATTGATCATGCTGCTCTATTATAGCCTTACTGAAATCTACTTTTCCAGAACCATCGCGCAACTAATTACCAAAACGGTTGTAGTTAATAAGGATGGCGTAAAACCAGATATAAAAACGTTAGTGATACGCACGCTCTGCAGGTTTATTCCATTTGAGCCTTTTTCCTTTTTAGGAGCGATTCCCCGCGGTTGGCATGATACTTTTTCGGATACGTACGTGGTCAAAAAAAAGAATTTGTCAAAAAGTAGAGGGTTTTTTAATAACCCAGAAGAATTTAGAAAAATAGAATAATAAATAACCCTAGTACGTATAAGGTACTAGGGCTTTTGATTATAGTGACGCCGTATTATTTTCTTTTCAAATTTTATACTAACAAGTATTATTTAAAATTTACAACTCAGTAAATGGATTTACACCATTATTAATGGCTTCAATCGATTTTCCGATTTTAATATTTTGTAGTTTCAAATTAATTAACCCTTTATGGCTTGTCGCAATTTTGACATTGTTCTGAAATGTTTTCCAATCTTCCCAGCTTGTCTCTAGTCCGCCCATGGGAATAATGCTAACCCAAAGTCTCCAGGCTTTAGGAACATAATTTTGATCGACTAACCAAAGATAAGAATCGCCTGGAGTGCTGCCACCAGTAGCGTAGGTAACCATTAAAGCTTCCTGATTGTCCTGCATTACAATACTTCGAGTTGTTCCAGCGTCCCGTAATTTGAACGGAGCAATAAGCCAGAAAGAATCATTATTAAAAGAATCATTCGCTTGTTTTATAGCTTTTGTTTTATCAGTATCAGCCAATTTTTTGTCATTTTCATAAGCAACACCTTCTAAAGTTTGATTGTTGTAAATTACCTTTTTATGATCCCATTGCACTTGAACCAAATTGCGTTTTTTGTCCCACAGATAATGATGGCTTCCTTTAAAGGTAAAGGCAACTGCTACGATCGAGTCCCACGCTTTTTGATTGATTGCTTGTTGAATTTTATCCGTAAGCGCTTCGGCTTTTATTCCTTTTTCACCTTGCGGTAGTGGTTTACTCGTGAAATATAAAAAGGCTACGAGCGCGATAATAAGGACAAGAATAATAGTGCCAATTATTTTGAATGTTTTTTTCATTATTTAAAATTGTTTTGTTTTGAACTCCTTCTCAAATATAATGAAATAGGATCATTTGAACTGGATCTTTCTTAATTTGTTAGTGTATTACACAGGGCCTAGCTTATTAAAGCTAAACCCTTTGCAACTACATTGATGATAAATAAATCGCAAACTATTGAAAATAGCAGCAACACTATATAAATAGTTTTTGTAATCTTATGCTAGGCCTTACTTTGTAATTTTAAAATAGTTTCGGCGGTATTTTTGGCAGCTATTACAGCGCCTTCCATATAACCTGGATATTGATTAGCGGTTTCGGTTCCAGCAAAAAATAACCGATTATCGTAATAAGATTCCCGGAATAAAGGATGTCCATTGTTTTGATGTGGATACATAAACCCTATTTGCTTCGCGCTTTTAGTGGCTGTTTCCTTTGCCCAAACCGTTTCATGATAAGACGTAAAGTTGAGCGATTCCTGACCAAAAATCTTCTCTAATTGTATTTTTAGTTTTTCTAATCGCTCTTCCTGAGTGTACATTTCCATTCCGGAACTGATGAAGCCACAAAGAGCAAATTTGTTCAACGCCGCATTGGATTGATCGTAAAACTCCGTTATCGGGCCCACATTACTAAATAAAGTACCTGAATAATTCTTGTTGCGCCAAAAAGGGTCATCGTAAACAAAGGCAACTTTAATAGAATCTTGCATCCAAGTATGCGTTTTTTTAGCAATATCTGTTAGTTTTTGCGGCAGTGGAGGATTTATGTTAATATCATTTGCAAACAACGCTTGCGGCAAAGTCGAAATCACATAATCAGTTTCGAATATTTTGTTTGGAGTTGTAATTTTTATTTTCTCATTGTCAAAATCGATGTTAGAAATTACTTCGTTTAAATGAATTGGAACATCAGTCAATTTAGATTTTAAGGTTTCGATAAGTTGGCTTGTTCCGCCTACAACTCGGTAACTCGGACTATTTTGTGGAATCTGGATCTCTTGTGCTGGTGCAGCTGAAAATGGTTCGAAATAGGAAGTGCCTTGCATGAATTGTTCGAAATAATCCAGCTCTAATTCGCTTAAGAGATTTTTGAAATTAACATGAATCTCATTAAACCAAGTCGCACCCATTTCTACTTGAGCGGTATCAGAATTTATAGTGTGGATTCGCCCGCCAATGCGGTTTCTAGCTTCAATAATTTCGATATCAAAGTCTTTATTTTGTAGGTGGTAAGCGGTTAATAATCCGCTTAATCCAGCGCCAAGTATGGTGATTTTTTTAGTCATTTTTTTCTTTTGAAATTGCGCGTAAAAATACAATCTGTTTGTCTATAAGATACTTTTTAGCAATCATATTATCAAATACCACTATAGTACGTTTTAGTACATGCTTGTGTGCAGATGCTGTTTCGATTTTTGTTTTCACACATCCGTTTATAAAACAATTAAAAGCTATTTTATGTTATTGCTATTTCTTTATCTTTGAAAAATAATCCAATTATTCAAATTTGAAAAAGACAGTATGAACTGGGAACAACTTCTATCACTAAAAAGACAAGGCGACACAAGCAAACGATTGCGTATAGAGCAAGATGATACCCGCTTGGGTTTTGAAGTAGACTATGACCGTATTATTTTTTCTGCGGCATTTAGAAGTCTACAAGATAAAACACAGGTAATTCCACTTTCAAAAACCGACTTTGTACACACGCGTTTGACACATAGTTTAGAGGTTTCGGTTGTGGGTCGTTCATTAGGAAGATTAGTTGGAAAGAAAATAATTGAAAAGTATCCACATTTAAAAGAAGTTCATGGGTATCACATGAATGATTTTGGAGCTATTGTTGCTGCTGCATCTTTGGCGCATGATATTGGGAATCCACCTTTCGGACATTCTGGCGAGAAAGCTATCGGGGAGTATTTTTCTATTGGAAACGGAAAAAAATACGAAGATAAATTGTCTAAAAAACAGTGGCAGGATTTAATTGATTTTGAAGGAAATGCCAATGGGTTTGCGGTTTTGACTGCAAGTCGTCCCGGAATAGAGGGCGGTCTTCGAATCTCTTATGCCACTCTTGGTGCTTTTATGAAATACCCAAAAGAAAGTTTGCCTAAAAAGCCAACTAAAAATATTGCTGATAAAAAATACGGTTTCTTTCAAACTGATAAAAAATTCTTTGAAGAAGCGGCTCGTGATATGGGAATGATTCCGAATAAGTCTGGAGACAATATTGGTTTTGAAAGACATCCTCTTGCTTATTTAGTAGAAGCTGCAGATGATATTTGTTACACCATTATTGATTTTGAAGACGGAATAAATTTAGGATTAGTCTCAGAGGATTTTGCTTTAGAATATTTGATTAAATTAGTTAAAGACAGCATTGATACTTCCAAATATAAAACGCTTACTACAAAGGAAGATCGCATTAGTTATTTGCGTGCTTTGGCAATCGGTAGTTTGATTAATGATGCAGTAAAAGTTTTCATAGACAACGAGGAAGCCATTTTAAACGGAAAATTTCCGTTTGCGTTAACTGAT
Organism: Flavobacterium sp. DW-iso2; assembly: GCF_058725285.1. Taxonomy (NCBI): domain Bacteria; kingdom Pseudomonadati; phylum Bacteroidota; class Flavobacteriia; order Flavobacteriales; family Flavobacteriaceae; genus Flavobacterium; species Flavobacterium sp. DW-iso2. Next base: position 26,790 of record NZ_JBZXDY010000002.1, read on the forward strand.
AAGAGTAAGTATAAAGCACAAATGGATGATATCATCAGCATTAGTGTGAACAATATTTATCAGAGTCGTGAAGTTATCGAAAAAGAGATTGTGGGTTACCAAATTATCCAAACTTTGTTGGATAAATTTATAACGGCCTACGATAACAAGTATAATGGAAATGCATCTAATTATGATGTGTTAATTTTAAAATTACTGCCGGAGAAACACCATTACGAAAAAGCAGATCTGTATGAAAGATTGCTTCATATCTGTCATTTTGTGTCCTTACTTACAGATGGAAATGCCTTAGAGTTATTTGAAACTATCAATGGAAAGAAAAAGGATTAATTAGAAATCATAAACGATTCCCACTCCTAAAATTTGTTTTAATTGTAGTTTTGGACCTACGGTAACTTGTTCTCCGTTGATGTCTTCTTTTGCTTTAATGTCATCATCATAAATGACATGCATCCCAATATTTGTCTTCACGTGTTGATTGACCACTAATTCTAATGTCAGATCGTAATCGATATCAACATTTCCAAATTTATTGATGTAGTCAGAATATAAACTCAGTCTGTTTTCAATAGTGATATTTTTGAATATTTCTTTTTTATAAAAACCAGTTAAAAGAAAACCAAGTTCCACTTTTGATTTTTCTCCTTCAGCAATTAAATTTCCATTTAAATCATATGTCGCCTTTTTAACACCAAAAGTACCTAGATTAGCTAATCTTTGGTCCAATACCATCGTTATTTTTGAAGTGAAAGGAGATAAGTATAGTAGTTTGTGTTTGTCTTTTGAAGCATATTCTGCTCCAAGTCCTAGGAATATATAAGCGGGTGCAAATGCTCTGGATATGGAGGTTTCCTTATTTGGATACGCATACCCATCAGTGAATTGGGTAGCAAAATTGAATTTTGCAGTATGGAACCAGTTCGATAATGTGTCTTGACGATACCCTAAAGCAGAACTTAACTGCAGTACGTCTTCTGTTTTTCGAAGTTCAATTCCATCTTGTTTATTCAAACCATATCGTACAATCAATTCGTTAGTCCAGTTGTAATTGTCTTTGGTGTATACTCGATTAAATTTTCCTTTTAGTAAGCCTGAAATGGAGCTAGTTCCTCCGGCATTCCAATTTAGAAAAGCAATTTCAGAGATATCAAATCCAATTCGGTTTTTATTTACCCAATGAGAAAGGCTGTCTATATCGACTTTTTCAGGACCATCTATGGTGGTAATAATTTTCTGGGAGAACATATTTGCTGAAAACAGCAATATGATTAACAGGACGGACGAATGCGGTAATTTCATTATAAGCTCATTGTGTTTAGTGGGCGCAAAATAATTGTTTTCACTCAGAGGAAAAAATTATTTCTAAACTTTTAACGTCAATGTTACAGTATTGTTGTAGTTTTTCTACAGTGCCGTGTTCTATAAATTCATCAGGCATTCCCAGTAATTGTATTTTTGCAGTATAATTATTTTTTGCTGCAAACTCTAGGATTGCACTTCCAAATCCGCCTTTTGTTACTCCATCTTCGATTGTTACAATCTTTTTGAAGGTTTTGAAAATAGTATGTAATTCTTTTTCATCCAATGGTTTAACGAATGCAAAGTCGTAATGAGCAATAGTTTTTGGGTTGTTTAAATTAGCTAATGCCAAAGTGACGTTTTTGCCTATCGAGCCATTCGATAAAACTGCAGTTTCAGTTCCGTGCTTTAAGCAATTGGCGCTACCGATTTCAATTTTTTCGTAGTTTCCGAAGTTTTTGGATTGCCAGTCTGCGAGCACGCCACGACCACGAGGATAACGAATGGCTATAGGATGATCTAGGCCTAGCTGGGCACTGTAAAGTATGTTTTGCAGTCCAATTTCATTCAGTGGAGAATAGATGATCATATTAGGAATACAGCGCAAATAAGCCAAATCAAAAACGCCATGATGGGTTGCTCCATCTTCTCCCACGAGTCCCGCTCTGTCTAGGCAAAAAATCACGGGTAAGTTTTGTAAGGCTACGTCATGAATCACTTGATCGTAGGCTCTTTGTAAAAAAGTGGAGTAGATGTTGCAAAAAACCACCATTCCTTGCGTCGCCATTCCGGCAGAGAGGGTAACAGCATGTTGCTCGGCAATTCCCACATCAAAGGCACGCTCTGGCAAAGCGTCCATCATGAATTTCAATGAACTTCCTGATGGCATAGCGGGCGTAATCCCTACTATTTTTTCGTTTTTTTTAGCTAAATCTAAAACGGTCAAGCCAAAAACGTCTTGGTATTTTGGTGGAAGATTTTCTTCCGACTTTAAATGTATTTCACCAGATTTAGCATCAAATTTTCCTGGTGCATGGTATTTTACTTGATCTTCTTCGGCTTGTTTTAGTCCTTTGCCTTTTGTAGTAATAACATGAAGAAATTTTGGGCCTTTTATTTTTTGTAAACGTTTCAGTTCTTTAATTACTGCAAAAATATCATGTCCGTCAATAGGACCGGAATAGTCAATATTTAAGGATTTAATCATGTTATTTTGCCTCGGATTTTTTCCGTTTTTCACCGCAGTGAGGTAATTTTTTAAGGCACCTACGCTTGGATCAATTCCGATAGCGTTGTCGTTCAGGATTACTAATAAATTTGCATCAGTGACTCCTGCATGATTTAATCCCTCAAAAGCCATCCCTGAAGCTATAGAGGCGTCTCCAATCACCGCGATGTGTTGTTTGTCGAAGTCTCCTTTTAGGTTGCTAGCAATTGCCATTCCCAAAGCCGCAGAAATAGAAGTGGAGGAGTGGCCTACGCCAAAAGCGTCATAGATACTCTCACTTCTTTTTGGGAAACCAGATAGGCCGCCCAATTGTCTGTTCGTATGAAAACTGTCTCTTCTTCCAGTCAGTATTTTATGTCCGTATGCCTGATGCCCCACGTCCCAAATCAATAAATCATCGGGGGTATTAAATACATAATGCAAGGCGATGGTGAGTTCGATAACGCCTAAACTGGCACCGAGATGGCCTTCTTTTACGGAAACAACATCGATGATAAAATTACGTAATTCTTGAGCCAGCTTTGGAAGTTGGGCTTCGTCCAGTTTGCGCAAATCAATGGGACTATCAATGTTTAAAAGTAAATTGTCTGACATAAAGCAAATGTACGATTTGAATTTGTATTTTTACATTCGATAAAATAACTTGTTTTACAAAGATTCACAAAAAAAAGCGAAGATTCACAAAGAATTTAAAATTTGGGAATGCGCGGTCAATATTATGATAAATCCTTTCACTGACGAGTACTTCATGAAGAAAGCTTTGCAGGAAGCTGAAATGGCTTTCGATAAAGGCGAAATTCCTGTTGGGGCTATTATCGTAGTTAATAATACGGTTATCGCGCGAAGTCATAATCTCACCGAATTGCTTAATGACGTTACTGCTCATGCAGAAATGCAAGCGATTACCGCCGCCGCAAATTACCTTGGTGGAAAATATTTAAAAGACTGTACGCTTTATGTTACTCTCGAACCCTGCCAGATGTGCGCTGGTGCTTTGTATTGGAGTCAAATTTCTAAAATTGTTTTTGGAGCAATCGATGAGAGCCGTGGTTTTTCAAAAATGGGTACACAACTGCATCCAAAAACGATCGTAAAAAGAGGAGTTCTCGCTGATGAAGCAGCGGAGTTAATGAAGCAGTTTTTTGCTGCGAAAAGAAAATAAGTTTTGGAACCCAGTTTAATTGGTGTCATTCATTATTATTTCATGATTATAACTTTCGCAATTAAGGTCAGTCCATTCCCATCCGTCATCTATCAGTAGAGACAATAATAATCGGCGTCTCGTTCTCAGCTTATCATATTCTAAATCTACTATTTCACCAGATATTATTTTTATTCCCTTGTTTTCAAGTGCAGTAAGAATTAAAACTGGTGGTGTTTTTTTTCCTGGAGTTATGAAGGTGGCTGGTAGCGTTACTAGGTAGCTGGAAATCGCTTTTCTCAGTCTGATAAGCACATGGAATGAAGGTTGCTGTTCTTTAGAAATGTTATGGAGTAGTACAGTAATTACTTCGTCGAGGTTTGTGATATTAAGAACAAAGGCTTCTTTCCTATCGGAAGAATGGAAAAAATGCAATACAGAGTAGGCTTTATGATTTTGAGCGTGTAAGATGATAGAATCAATTAGGGGAATGAAAGGTTGTTCTAGTTCCTTAAAGTCTTTTCCATTCCAATAATTCAATAGTATCTCTTCCACAGAACCGCCAAGTGTATTGATGTTAACACTAATTTTTCTTTTTGTTATTTCAGCTGAAACTACTGGAATTAAGTAGGTAATTGCTATGGAAATCAGAATTAATCCGGTGAATGAAAGTATCGCGGTAAGAATATCCCAGAAGTTTCCTTCGGGTTCTATGTCGCCAAGGCCTAAAGTAGATAAAGTATAACCAGTGAAAAAGATCTTATTAACTACAGTTGTAGGAGAGTTGGTCTCAACATTCATCAGTGAATCGGGATGACTGATGAATAATAGACTGGCCGAAATCCAGATGAGCAGCAACCAGTTTATTAAAATAGAAACCAATATGATAGCCCCGCCCATTTCCAGCACTTTTCTGCGCCCCATTTTTTTATTAATGACCAAGAGTATATTCCAGATGGACATGGACAGCCGTTTTGTAAGAAAACCTGCCCCGCGTACGGATAGAGAAGTATTAATTAAATCAGTGGCAGTAACGAGAAGAAGTATGAATCCTAGGAAAAACACAAAATAGTTCATGGTATTTATTTTAATCTATAACATCAAAAAATATAGTATTGGGCTATTGCAGTAGTCTTGTGTTTTGATATTTGGTCAGGGGACTAATATAGTAAATAAACACAAATTTCTGGGCACTTAGTTTTACTGTAAATCTTGCGCAAGTATTTGTGCTTAGCCCAATTTAATACTAAACTTGCTTTTGCTATCTTGTTTTGGCGTTATTAGTTGATTTTTAAGTACGCTAATTGGTGATCCGAAAATACCAACGGCAAGTTCTGCCCAGATCAATAAGAGGAGCAGCAGAAGTGCTGCACAAATGACAATGCGATATTTAGTTTTAGGGATTTTTTTTAATACCAACTCACACATTAACCCAATACCGGGGAGCAGTACTCCAGCTACAATAAAATCAATTGCTGTCCAATTTACTTCAGTTGTAAATCGCATGGCTATAAACGGTATTAATAATAGAATTACTGTCGTAAGGACGATGATAATTTGTCTTTTATTTCGCATAAATGGCCGTTCTTTTTTATGTTTTTTTGTTTGGAATCGAATGCTTTGTTTTTCGATATACTAATGTATGCTATTTTTTAGGACAGTAATAAGTTACTTAGTTGTAATCTGGAGGTTTTCGTGTAGAATTTTTTTAGCCCTGATTGCAACGAAAATCCTTTTTATTTTTTCTTTAAAAATAACAAGATTGTAGTGTAAAGCAGGACACGAGCGAAGCGAACTGACGAAGTAAAAAGCTCCTTAAAAAAAAGCCAAAAAAAAACTCCTCAATTTCTTAAGGAGTTTCTGATTTATTCTTTTATAACATTTCCCGTTTTGTCGTAGAAATGATATTCTAAATACGTGTAAGCGTCACGCGGTATGATTTTTACCCACTTTTTACGTTCAAAAAACCATTTTGAACGTAATGATGGAAAACCTTTGGTAAGGTATGCGGCCACAAAAGGGTGTACGTTAAGCACAACATCTTTGTTGGTTTTTAATATTCTTTCTAAATCAGAATTGATTCGGTCAATGATTAAAATTGGCGCTTCAATTTCGCCATTCACATCGTTTGGATCTTCTTCTCTAGTTTTAATGTTTACTTCAGGTCTTACTCTTTGTCTTGTAATCTGGACTAATCCAAATTTACTAGGAGGTAAGATCTTGTGTTTTGCTTTATCATCGCTCATTTCTTCTCGCAAGAAGTCAAACAATATTTTACGGTTTTCAGGATTAGACAAGTCGATAAAATCAATTACGATAATACCACCCATATCACGAAGACGCAATTGTCTAGCGATTTCGGCAGCGGCGATCATATTGACTTCCATGGCAGTATCTTCCTGATTAGATGCTTTATTAGAACGGTTTCCGCTGTTTACGTCAATGACGTGTAAGGCTTCAGTATGTTCGATAATAAGATAAGCACCTTTACTCATGGACACTGTTTTCCCGAATGAAGTCTTGATTTGTCTCTCTATGTTGTATTTCTCAAAAATGGGCGTATCATTTGATTGATAAAACTTAACAATTGATTGTTTTGAAGGTGCAATTTCTTGCAAATAATCCTTCGTTTGGTTGTACAACTCTTCATCATCAATTTGTATACTAGTAAAAGTATCATTAAAAACGTCTCTTAATATAGAAGAAGCTCTATTGAGTTCTCCTAAAATTTTTGACGGATGATGAGCGGTCGGTAATTTTTTACACATTGCATCCCATCTGCTAAGCAGGTTCTGCATGTCTTTTTCTAATTCGGCTGTATTTTTGCCTTCTGCTACTGTGCGAACAATAACACCAAATCCTTTTGGCTTGATGGATTGCACAAGTTTTTTTAGTCTGTCTTTTTCTTTCTTATCTTCTATTTTTTGAGAAATAGAAACTCGATCAGAAAAAGGAACTAAAACAATAAATCTTCCGGCAAGAGAAAGCTCAGCGCTAATTCTTGGGCCTTTTGTAGATATTGGTTCTTTTACAACTTGTACTAAGATAGATTGATTAGCGTTAATTACATCAGTAATAATACCGTCTTTGTCTATCTCTTTATCAAACTGAAAGTTTTTTAGGGAGAAATCTTTTATTTTACCTGCGCTTACAAGTTTTATGAATTTCATTTGGGAAGCTAAATTAGGTCCTAAATCGTGATAATGTAAAAAAGCATCTTTTTCGAAGCCTACATTTACAAAAGCAGCATTAAGACCAGCAACTGGTTTTCTTATTTTGGCAATAAAAATATCACCTACTTGAAAGTTGCTTTTTTCTTCTTCCTTGTGTAATTCAATTAGTTTTCCATCTTTTAATAAGGCAAAATCTACAAAATCAGAACTAGATCGAATGATTAATTCTTTATTCACGTTGTAAATTTTTATCCGAACTGATGATTTGGGATATTGGATTTGAGATTTTGGATTTTATAATCCTGAATCCTGAATCTAAATTCCTAAATTAAAAATAAGGATGGATTAAACAATAATTTTAACAGGTATTGAACCCGGAGAAATTTAGGCTGGCAGATTAACTCGCAATTTTCAGATACTTAAATCTTAGATTATGCTCTGTAAACCTGAAATCACTAAATTTCAATTTCAATGAACTTTTAAAAAGGAAAAAGTAGTTTAAAACTACTTTTTCTTTTTGTGACGGTTAGCTCTCGCTCTTTTTTTACGTTTGTGAGTTGCTACCTTATGTCTCTTTCTTTTTTTACCACTTGGCATATCTTATCGATTTTATGATTAATTAATATTTTTATTTTGCTTCGTTATTGATCTTTACTCCTTCAACAAAAACTTTTGCTGGTTTGAAAGCAGGAATGTTATGTGCAGGAATTTTTATTGTTGTATTTTTGGAAATATTTCTTCCAGTTTTTTCAGCTCTAGTTTTCACGATAAAACTTCCGAAACCTCTTAAATAAACATTGTCTCCAGTTTCTAATGAATTTTTAACTTCATTCATAAAAGTCTCTACAGTTGCTTGCACATCACCTTTTTCAAGACCTAATTTTTCTGAAATTTTTGCTACGATATCTGCTTTCGTCATTTTCTTTCCTTATTTATTATATTGTAATCATTTTTTTGAGTGTGCAAATATATGAATTTAAAAAACAATTATTCAAGCTAATTCATTAAAATTTAATCACATAAACTTTTACTTTTGTCAACAAATAATTAATAATGAAATTTTCTAACTTGCTTATAAAGTGGTATTTACAAAATAAAAGAGATTTGCCATGGCGAAGCACTACAAATCCGTACCTAATTTGGCTCTCCGAAATCATGCTTCAACAGACTCGAGTGGCTCAGGGGACGCCGTATTTTTTGGCTTTTACAGCTGCATTTCCCACTGTTTTTGATTTGGCTAAAGCCAATGAAGAAGAAGTGCTAAAGCTTTGGCAAGGACTTGGGTATTACTCGCGTGCCAGAAACTTGCATAAAACAGCTCAATATGTAGCATTTGAATTAAATGGTGTTTTTCCTGGTAGTTATAATGACTTGTTGAAATTAAAAGGAGTGGGCGAGTACACCGCTGCCGCCATTGCCTCTTTTTCTTATAATGAGATCGTTCCTGTAGTGGACGGAAATGTGTTTCGGGTGTTGTCGCGCTATTTTGATGTCGAAACCGATATTGCTTTGGCTTCCGCCAAAAAAGAATTCGCTGCCTTGGCTTTCGAATTAATACCTAAAGACAACCCCGCTATTTTTAATCAAGCGATTATGGAGTTTGGTGCTTTGCAATGTGTTCCCAAAAGTCCGAATTGTAGTATTTGTGTGTTTAATGAAAGTTGTGCTGCACTGCAGAAAAATAAAGTAGCTCAGTTGCCAGTAAAGTCTAAGAAGTTGAAAGTGCGCAATCGCTACTTTAATTACTTGGTTGTTGCTGATGATAATGAAAACACCATAATACAAAAGAGAACGGCCAAAGGGATTTGGCAAAATCTATATGAGTTTCCTTTGATAGAGACCGATAAGGTGGAAGACTTTGAATATGTTTATAAACAAGTTCAGCAGAAGTTTTTTAAAGACAATGAGGTGGTTAGTTTTATAGGATATAACGAAGAAAGTATTATTCATAAATTATCGCATCAACACCTTTATATTAAGTTCTGGAAAGTAGGTCTAAAAGGGACTATTGAAAACGGAATAAACAATGAGGTTTTGAAAACGTTTCCATTCCCTATCGTGATTCATAATTTTATTGAAAAGGAATAATTAAAAGAAGTAAAAAAATGTACCTTTGAGTAAAATACACACCAAATACCATGAACGGAACGTTAAATAAGGTGATGCTGATTGGGCACCTTGGAGATGAAATAAAAATGCATTATTTTGATGGAGGGAACTGTATCGGCAGGTTTCAATTGGCTACAAATGAAGTGTATATTAATAAAACTACAAACGAAAAAATCACTTCTACGGAGTGGCATAATTTAGTGGTACGTAATAAAGCGGCCGAAATTTGTGAGAAACATTTATCAAAAGGCGATAAAATTTATGTAGAGGGACGTATTAAATCGCGTCAATGGCAGACAGAGGACGGAACCACAAAGCACACTACCGAAATTCAAGTTACGGAGTTCACTTTTTTATCAACGAAGAAAGCTAGCGAAAACAACAAACAAATTGATATCACGGAATCCGTAAAAAACACTAACTTTGACCCACAAAATAATGGCTTGCCTATCAATGATTTGCCATTTTAATTGTTTAACTAATCTTTTTTAATTTGGACCCAGAGCCCAGTTTAAATTTCGCGTATACAATAGATACCAATCTATTGTTTGGTTTTGCCGGTATATTTGTATTGCTTTTTTGCTCTGCATTAGTTTCCGGAGCTGAAGTAGCCTTGTTTTCGTTGTCACAACAAGACATTGACGAAACAATACAAGGGAATGATTCCAAAGGGAAAATTCTCGCTGATCTTATAGAGAGACCCAAAAAACTATTGGCTACGCTTCTTGTGGCTAATAATTTTATTAATATTGGAGTGGTAATTTTATTTTCATTTATTGGGAAAAACTTGTTTGCTGCGATTAGTTCACCGGCTTTAAAGTTTACTGTCGAAGTCATCGTTGTTACCTTTTTACTTTTGTTATTTGGCGAAGTATTACCTAAGGTATATGCCAGTCGAAACAACATTAAGTTTGCAAAAATGATTGCATACCCGATTGCCGTACTTGATAAATTGCTTTCACCTATTAGTGTTCCTATGCGAGAAACAACCATTTATTTACACAATAAACTAGGGAAACAAAAAACAAATTTTTCAGTTGATCAGCTGTCACAAGCTTTAGAACTTACTTCTTCAGATGAAACTTCTTTAGAGGAGCAGAAGATATTGATGGGGATTGTAACTTTTGGTAATACAGATACGAAGCAGGTTATGAGTCCGAGGATTGATATCTTTGCTTTAGAGATAACAGAATCATTTTCTGAAATCTATTCTAAGATTATCGAAAAAGGATATTCCCGAATTCCTGTTTATCGGGACAATATTGACCAGATAGAAGGCGTTTTGTTTGTGAAGGATTTATTGCGTCACCTTGATGAGAAAGATTTTATGTGGAACACCTTAATACGGGAGCCGTTTTTTATCCCAGAGAATAAGAAATTGGATAACCTGCTAAAAGACTTTCAAAGAATGAAAAGTCATCTTGCTATTGTGGTGGATGAATACGGCGGAACCTCTGGTTTGGTTTCTCTCGAAGATGTTATTGAGGAAATTGTTGGAGATATCAGTGATGAGTTTGATGATGACAATGTTAATTTCATTAAAATTGATGAAAAAAACTATCTTTTTGAGGGTAAAATAAATCTGAAAGATTTCTATAGAATTATTGATGTCAACGAGGAAGAGTTTGAGATAAGAAAAGGAGAAGCTGAAACTTTGGCTGGATTTATTCTTGAAATTTCAGGTAATTTCCCAATGAAAGGGCAAAAAATATCATATGAAAATTGCCTATTCACAATTGAGACAGTAGATAAAAAACGTATAAAACAGATAAAAGTAACGGTTGATGTTTAATTTGAATCAGGACAAAAATATATATTTTTCTAGTATAATAGTTGTAATCGTGTTTATGGGATTGTTCCTGTTTTCAAGCTGTAAGGACGATGTTCTTCCAAAACCATCCAGTTATTTGCGCTTGGATTATCCGGTTGCGACCTATGCTAATTTTGAAAATGAATGTCCGTTTACTTTCGAAATGAATTCAGAAGCGGTCATAAAAGGAGAAAAGGATTGCGGATTTACGATTACGTACCCAAAAATGAAAGCGACAATTTATTTGACTTATAAGCCAGTGAATAACAATATCAATACCTTGCTGCGGGATGCCCAGAAGCTAACTTACGAGCATGTTATAAAGGCCGATGATATATTGGAGCAGCCTTATATGAATCCTGCCAAAAAAGTGTATGGTATGTTTTATCAGGTGGATGGAAATGCAGCAACCAATTCGCAATTCTATGCAACCGATAGTACGAAACATTTCGTTACCGGTTCCGTTTATTTTTACGCAAAACCTAATTTTGATTCTATAATGCCAGCGGCGAGTTATGTTAAAAATGACATGCAACGGTTGCTGGAAACTTTAAAATGGAAATAGATTTCATAAAAAAAGCTTCTCAACGAGAAGCTTTTTTTATGAAATAAAATCTGTTAATTACGATTTCATATTCGAAACGGTGTATGTTTTTCCGTCACCGGTAGCTTGAACGACTTTAGTTAAGCTTTCAGGAGTTTGTACTGTTTTATCAAAAGTTACTATTGCTGATTTTGTGTCAAAATCCACCTTAGCGGTTTGTACTCCGTCAAGAACCGTTAATTCTTCTTGGATTGTTTTAGCGCAACCTACTGCACAAGTCATTCCTTCAACAGAAAATTTAGCAGTTTGTACGTTTTCGGCAGCGATTTCTTTTTTTACTTTTGGGGCTTCCGTTTCTGTTTTTGAAGTTTCTTTTGGGGCTTCTTCAGTGTTTTTTTTGCAGCTTACAAACAAAAGTCCAGCTAGTGCTACTATAGCGATTGATTTTGTAATGTTCATTATGATATGATTTTAAGTGTTTTACCCGTTTTTTTTATTCGAAAACAAAATTACTTAAAAAAGTAGCGCTAATTCATAAAATTATTACAATTTTGAGGTAAACTAACAATATGGAATCGAAACAATTAAAATGGATTTATTTAATGGGACTTGCCTTGATTTGGGGAAGTTCATTTATTTTAATAAAAAAAGGATTAATTGGATTGTCAGCTTTACAAGTTGGTTCCTTACGAATCATTTTTGCTGCGATTTTTTTATTGCTGATTGGTTTCAAAAGCTTGTCAAAAATCCCAAAAGAAAAATGGAAGTTCATTGCGATGACTTCTATGTTCGGGACATTTGTTCCTGCTTTTCTTTTTGCTTTAGCACAAACGGAAATTGATAGTTCTGTAAGCTCTATTTTAAACTCTTTGACGCCCTTAAATACGTTGATTTTGGGTGCGCTAGTCTTTGGTGTTAGTTTCGAAAGAAGACAAGTTTGGGGTGTTTTTATTGGACTAATTGGAAGTTTATTGTTAGTTTTCAATGGAGCAATGAATCATCCCGATCAGAATTACTATTATGCTATTTTAGTGGTTATTGCTTCGGTTTGTTATGCTATTAATGTCAATCTAATCAAACGATTTTTGTCAGACTTGAGTCCGCTTAGTATTACAACAGGTAATTTTCTAGTACTGCTTTTTCCCTCTTTGATTATATTGTATTTCACCAGTTTTGCAGATGTTGTACATGTTGAAAAAGTACAGCAGGCAGTTGTATTTATCATAATCTTAGGAGTTCTTGGAACTGGAATTGCCAATATTCTTTTCTTTAAACTAATACAAATGTCTTCGCCGGTTTTTGCAACTTCGGTGACCTATTTGATTCCGGTGGTAGCCTTCTTCTGGGGATTGTTGGATAATGAAATACTAACTTCGGTGCAGTTTGTAGGTGCTTTTATCATCTTAATTGGAGTGTATTTGTCGGCGAAAAAGTAACATTCAATACATATAGGATATTTTGTATAATAATAAAGGCTGTCGTTTTAGACAGCCTTTATTGTTTATTTCAGGATTTGATTATTTAAAATCAGCATCTGTAACACCTTCATTAATTTTTACATCGGACATTTTGATGTCTAATTCAAAGCCTACGTTTTGAATGATGTTGAAAGGAACTTTTACACCTTTAACTTCTCTGTAATCCCCAAAATTAGTTACTTGAGTAATAGATTTGCCTCCTTGCTCCATTGTTTTTGCGTCTGCCAGTTTTAAACCGGTAGTCACATCATAATAGAGTGTAGTTTTACCGTCTTTAATAGCATAAGTGTCTTTACCGTTAATGGTTTCGATACCAGTTAGTGTTACGCCGTCTTTTTTATCCAAAAGTAATTCTTCGAATAAGACTGCGCTATTTTTCATTTCAGCTAACTCATCGCCTTTAAAATCTTTTCGTTGCCCTTGTTGTAGCGCATAAGCACTGGTTTCATTGACTACTTGTTTCATCATGCTCATAGTTCCCATTGCTAGTTCTATACTTAATTTTCCTTTTGCATCCGCTTTTGAAGTAAAAGTTAAAGGCGATGGCGCTTGAGGTATTACTGTTGAACCTACCATAGAGATTGTTTTTACGGCTTTCACCGCTTTTTCTCCACCTATTGCAACGATGTAATTGTCTAAGACACTTTTAATAGTTACGCCTGCTGGTATCTCTTTTTTGAAAATTGGTTTTTCAATTGGCGTTCCGTATTTATCAAAATAAAACATTGGCATTTTTAGTTTCTCCAATGCGGGAGCTACTTCAGATCCTTTACCCACAACCAATACTCTTATATTGTCAGCCAGGAAATATTTATTAGCTACATCTTTAATATCTTCTACAGTTACTGCATTTATGCTTTTAATGTAGTTTTCGTAAAAATCAGAAGGCAAATTATAGATTTCTGTATTTAAGGCATAACGTGCAACCGTAGTTGGCTTTTGGATTTGCATTACAAAGTTACCTATGTATTTTGCTTTTGCGTTTTTTAGATCGTCAGCAGACACAAATTCTGTTCTGATTTTTTTTAATTCGCTTAAAATTTCAACTACAGAACTGTCTGTTACTGCATTTCTTACTGAAGTTGAAGAACGAAATTTTTCTACGTATTTACCAAATCCTATATTAGAATAAGCGCCGTATGTCCATCCGTGTTTTTCACGTAAGTTTAAAAATAATCTTCCTTCTCCGCCACCACCAAGAATTTGATTTGCTAAAATTGCAGAAAAATATTGTTTGTCAGTAAGTTTTAAATTGATGGTATTTACCACTGCGATTTCAGACTGGACAGCGTTTGGCATATCTACAAAATCAATCTGAGTTTGTTGCACGTTTTTAGGATCAGGATATGTGATCTGAGGGGCAATGCCTTTGGCCCAAGAGCCAAAAAGTTTCTCAACCATTTTTTTTACTTCTTTCGTATTGACATCTCCTACAATAACCAAGTAGGCATTTCCGGGAACGAAATTAGTTTTGTAGTTTGCAACGGCATCTTTTAGGGCAACTTTGTCAATGGTTTCGGCACTTAAAAACTCTCCTGAAGGATGGCTTACCCCAAAGGCTAAAACATCTTCAACGCGGCCTGCAACAGCAGCGACGCTCTTTTCTTGTGTTTTTATTCCTTCTAAAAGCTTTGCTTTTATTTTATCAAATTCTTCTTGAGTAAAGACGGTATTGAGTGCGCCGTCAGCCATTAATTCTAATATTCTTTCAGAATATTTAGACAGTCCGCTGGCATAAGCACCATTTGAATTAAAATTTATATTTGCACCTAAGAAATCAACTTCTTCATTAAAGGCATCTTTTGATGTTTTTGTGGTTCCGCTTCCGATAAGTTGACTGGTAATATCTGCTACTCCTTTTTTGTCTCCTTCGGCATAAGGCATGTTGTCTAAACTAAGGCTATAGGCTACTCGAGGCAGTTTGTGGTTTTCTACGACCATTATTTTCAGTCCGTTCTTAAGCTCAAAATTACTGGATTTACCAATCTTAATTGTCGGAGGAGCTGCAGGTTTTGGTTGCGGGATTATTTGTGCTTGCAAAACTAAAGTCAAAAATAGACTTGATAGTATATATATTGTTTTTTTCATGATGGTTCTGTATTATTTTGTGGCTTTGTCTGATGATGGAACATAATCTAATACTAATCTTTGGTTTGGATTTAGATATTTTTTTGCAACAGTTCTAATCTCTTCCGGTGTAATAGTACGATACATTTCAATTTCTGTATTGATTAAGTTTACGTCCTTGTAGAGCATATAGTAGGTTGCAAGATTATCTGCTACTCCTTCAATAGAGGCGTTACTATTTACGTATTGATTCTCATACTTGTTCTGAAGTTTTTGCAATTCCTTATCAGAAATTAATTCTGTCTGTAGCTTCACGATTTCGGCATCAATTTCAGTAAGTAGATTTTCAGACGTACTTGGTGCTTGCGGTAAACCATAAAGAATATACGTTCCGTAATCTTCTTGACTATAACTAAACGCACCAATTTGTAAGGCCATTTTTTTGTCGTCCACTATTTTTTTGTATAATCTAGAGCTCTTACCGTCACTTAAGATTGTGGAAATAAAATCCAAAACTCTGGCATCACGAGTTTTCATTGATGGAGTTCTGTAAGCAGCTACAACCATTGGGATTTGAATGTTGGAGTCCTCAAATTTTGCTTTGATGGTTTCGGTAATTGGTTCTTCTACGAAAGTTTCTCTTTCAATAGTAGTTCCTTTTTTTATCGCACCAAAGTATTTTTGGATCCATTCTTTCGTTTGAGTTGCGTTAAAATCTCCAGCGACTACAAGAACTGCGTTGTTCGGGATGTAGAATTTCTTGTTGAAGCTTTGGAATTCCTCTAATTTTGCGGCGTCTAAATGGTCCATTGAACCAATAGTTGTCCAGCGATAAGGATGGTTTGTGAACATCTTTTTCTTTACTTCCGGAATCATTTGTCCATAAGGACTATTGTCATAACGCAATCTTTTTTCCTCTTTGACAACCTCATTTTGGGTATCAACGCCAATTTGGTTAATCACAGGGTGTAGCATTCTTTCGGATTCCATCCATAATCCTAATTCAAGATTGTTCGATGGGAATACTTCGTAATAATAAGTACGGTCTTCGGTGGTGTTGGCGTTATTTGTCCCTCCATTTCCGGTGACAATTTTAAACCATTCTCCACGCTTGATGTTCTCAGTACCTTCAAATAATAAATGTTCAAAAAAGTGAGCAAAACCAGTTCTTTCTGGATTTTCATTTTTAGCGCCTACGTGATACATTACTGATGTTATTACAACCGGAGCCGAAGGATCGTTTTGTAAAATAACATGTAAACCATTGTCTAAATTGTATTCTTCGAAGGCTACTTTTTGTGCAAAAACAACTCCGCCAAAAAGAAGTGTGACACTTAATGCCAATATTGATTTTTTCATAGATAGTAATAGGTTGATTGAATCATAAGTCGTGTTACAGGTTGTATTGTTACACCAAATCTAAATTTTTTTATAGGAATTTACTTCTTTTATATTTTTTTGAAAAAATAGGGCTATCAATCAAATGATTAATAGCCCTATTTTGTATTTAAAATATGGGTTAGAAGTCTTTATATAAGAAGCGGTTTCTCTGTTGGACGACCGTAATTATCAAAATAAAACAATGGGATATTTAGTTTCTCCAATCCCGGAATAACATCTGCGCCTTTTCCAGCAATTATAATTCGGGTATTGTCGATCAGGAAATATTTCTTAGCGGCTTCGAGAACAGCGTCTGCGGTTACTGCATTTATGGTTTTGATATAATTTTCATAAAAATCAGGACGCAGCTCTTCCGTTTCTACATTTAAGGCATAGCGTGCAATGGCTGAAGGTTTTTCCACCTGCATTACAAAACGACCAATATACCCAGCTTTCACATTTTTAAGGACTTCTTCAGATACTTTTTCAGTTCTGATTCTATTGATTTCTTTTATGAATTCAAGCACTGCGCTATCGGTTGCCGTATTTCTTATTGATGCCGTTGATTTTAATTTCGAAACATATTTCCCCGCTCCGATAACAGTGCTAGCGCCATATGTCCAGCCGTGTTCCTCTCTTAAGTTCATATTCAAATAACTATTGTAATCTCCTCCTAAAATATATGTGGCGATAGCTGCTGGAAAAAAGTCTTTGTCAGCCATTTTTAAATGTAAAGTATTGACCAATGATATTTCGGATTGAACAGCGTTTGGAACATCTACAAAATTAATTTGAGTAAAAGGGACATTTTGTGGGGAGTTATACGTTATTTTTGGTGTGTTTGCTCTTTTCCAAGATCCAAAAAGTTTTTCAACAATAGGTTTTACTTCCTTATATTTTATATCTCCAATAATTACTAAATAGGCGTTTTCTGGCGCGAAACGCGCAGAATAATTCGCTTTTACATCCGCAAGGGTGACGTTGTTAATTGTTTCTATCGTCGTGTATTCTCCCGCGGGATGATCCATCCCAAAGGCTAAAGCATTTACAACCCTGTTAGCAATTGCAGGAACGCTTTTTTCCTGCGATTTTATACCTTCTAGCAACTTTGCTTTTTCCTTGTCAAATTCTTCCTGAGTAAAATTGGGATATAGGGCTCCGTACGTTAAAAGTTGCAGTACACGACCAGAATATTTAGAAAGTGCACTAGCATCAGCGCCATGTGAATTGAAATTAATATTGGCTCCTAGGAAATCTACTTCTTCATTAAAATCGTCTTTGGTTATTTTGGTGTTTCCGTTACCTATTAAGTTACTACATAGTTCGTCTACTCCCTTTTTGCTGTCTTCTGCAAAAGGAGGATTGTCTATAGTGAGTTTAAAAGTGACTTTGGGTAGTTTATGATTTTCTACAACCAGTACTTTCAGTCCGTTAGCCAAGAAAAATGTCTGTGGTTTTTTTAGATTTACAACTGGTGGTTTTCCAGGTTTGGGTTGGGTGCGATCTTGTGTATGCATAATTCCTGTTATAAATAAAAGGATGAATAGAATAGTTGTTTTTTTCGTAGTTACGAAGGCGTTAATTCTGAGTTGTTTCTTTAGTAGGGATATAATCCAAGACTAATCTCTGATTCGCATTTAAATATTTTTTTGCCACCTCTCTAATTTCTTCTCTGCTAATAGAGTGGTAAAGATCTATTTCAGTATTAATTAAATGGATGTCTCCATATAGTAAATAATACTTTGCCAGATTCTCAGCAATTCCTTCCACAGTGGAGTTGTTACTTACATATTGGTTTTCAAACTGATTTTGTAATTTCTGATAATCTTTCTCAGAGATCAAATCCGTTTGGATTTTTACGATTTCCTCGTCAATTTCATATAGCAAATCTTTGGCAGTATGTGTTCCCATCGGTAAGCCATATAGTATGTACATTCCGTAATCTTCTTGGCTAAAACCTACAGCGCCTATTTGCAAGGCTATCTTTTTTTCGTCTACGACTTTTTTGTATAATTTCGAACTCCTACCATCGCTTAAATACGACGATATAAAGTCTAGAACGCGAGCATCTCTAGTTTTCATTGATGGTGTTCTGTAAGACGCGACGACCATCGGAATTTGAATATTGGGATCTTGGTAGGTTGCTTTAATAGTTTGTGTTATTGGTTCTTCAACAAACGTTTGTTTTTTTAATACTTTGCCTTTTTCTATTGGCCCAAAATATTTCTCTATCCATTCTTTTGTTTGTTTTTTTTCGAAATCTCCAGCGACCACCAAAGCAGCGTTGTTAGGTGTATAGAACTTTTTGTGAAAAGCTTTAAAATCTTCTAAAGTTGCGGTGTCTAAATGTTCCATAGATCCAATAGTAGACCAGCGGTACGGATGGTTTTTAAACATATTTTCCTTAATAATAGGTAAAATTTTCCCGTAAGGCTGGTTATCATAACGCGAGTTTTTTTCTTCTTTAATAACCCCGTTTTGGGTATCAACCCCAATTTGGTTGATAACAGGATGCATTAGCCTTTCGGATTCCATCCAAAGAGCCAGTTCTAAATTATTGGAAGGGAATACTTCATAATAGTAGGTACGATCATCAGAAGTATTGGCATTATTAACTCCTCCGTTACAAGTTACAATTTTGAACCATTCACCTCTTTTGATGTTTTTGGTTCCTTCGAATAAAAGATGTTCGAAAAAGTGGGCAAAACCTGTTTTTTCTGGATTCTCATCTTTGGACCCTACATGGTACATCACCGAAGTTATCACGACAGGTGCCGAAGAATCGTGGTGCAGAATAACATGCAATCCATTATCCAAATTGTATTCTTCAAAAGCTATTTTTTGAGCAGTAGCAACTCCGCCAAGGAGAAGGACATTAGTTAATCCCATTATTGATTTTTTCATTAAGATTAATAAAAATGCATTTACAATAGAAGAAAATGCAAATTATTGTTACTTCAAAAATACTTATTTTTAGTGAGGTGAGTCTGGTATTTTGTTTTTTTAGGAAAATGAAGGATATTTTGGTAAGGTAATCCATTGAAAACACGGTAAAAAGTAAAGAAATTATATTTTTAGTTTTAAGGGATTGCATAGTAAAAATTAAATTGTATATTTGCAACCTTAAAAATCAATAAATCAATTTGGTATGTATGCAATCGTAGAGATAGCAGGGCAACAATTCAAAGTAAGCAAAGACCTAAAGGTTTACGTTCACCGTTTGGCAAATGAAGAAGGAACTACAGTTTCTTTCGACAAAGTTTATTTGTTAGACGACAATGGCGTAATCACAATAGGCGCCCCCGCTATAGAAGGTGCTTCAGTAGAAGCTAAAGTGTTACAACACTTAAAAGGAGATAAAGTTATCATTTTCAAAAAGAAAAGAAGAAAAGGATACAAAAAGAGAAATGGTCACAGACAATATCTTACTCAAATTGTAATTGAAGGTATTACTGCATCAGGTGCTAAAAAAGCGGCTCCTAAAAAAGAAGCAGCTCCTAAGAAAGCAGCGGTAGAAGCAAGTACTGAAGAAGCTCCGGCTGCTAAAGTAAAAAAAGCTCCTAAAGCTAAAAAAGAAGATACTAAAGAATAATAACAATATTAAACTAATACGTCATGGCTCACAAGAAAGGTGTCGGTAGTTCCAAGAATGGTAGAGAATCAGAATCAAAACGTTTAGGTGTTAAGATTTTTGGAGGACAAGCTGCTATTGCAGGGAATATCATCATAAGACAAAGAGGTTCAAAACATAATCCAGGTGCAAATGTTTACATCAGTAAAGATCACACCCTACACGCAAGAGTAGATGGTGTTGTACATTTCCAAAAGAAAAGAGATAACAAATCATACGTTTCAATCATTCCATTTGAAGTTGAAGCATAATTGATTTACTCAATTTATTAGAAAACCCAATCTGAAAAGATTGGGTTTTTTTATGGACTCTCCCAAAGAGAGGGAGGTTAGGTGAAAAATGGATTGGTTTGATTGTATTTGTGGGTTTCATGAGCGAAAGTCTAGCCCAGTGTGTTGTGTCTTTTTTGATTAAATACTTATTGCAATTTAAAATAGTAAAACACTGGGTTACCACAAACCAATTGAGTATAATTATCTTCTATTTTTTCTCCAATGTAAAATGTAGTTAATTCACCTGAATCTTTGTTAATAGTGTACTCACAAACTTCTTTATTAGAATATAAAAATTCTGTAAAAGAATATGAATCTGGGTTTTCAGAAAAAGCAATCTTCTCTGTTTTGAATAATTCCCATCTTTTTGAATGACGATATAATTCGTAAAACAGAATTTCATCGGGAGTGATTGTTATCATTTTTCCAACTAAGCCATCATCTCTTATTTCCCCATTTGCTTCTTTAGAACTCTATTTCCAATTCCCTATTAAAGTATTTATTTTGTCTTTTCTAAAAATAGTTTTTAAAGAATCTGCTTTTTTGATAGCAATTTGAGCGTTAGGATTTATGTTGTAGGCAGTAGTAAATATTTTGATGGCTTGTGGGTAATTGAGATTCTTTACTGTGTTTTTGCCTAATTCAAATAGTTGTTTTTGGTATTCGTTTCGATTATTGTCTTGAGCCGAAATTGGAATGGTTAATAATAACAGTAATAGAAGAAGTAGATAGTTTCTCATTATTTCGTGATAAACCTAAAATTAAGCGATTTCTTTAATGCTGAAAGTTATTTAAATATACGGTAAAGTTCTTTTAATATTTTTATAGAGCTAAGAGATC
The DNA here is from genome assembly GCF_058725285.1 of Flavobacterium sp. DW-iso2. Classification (NCBI taxonomy): domain Bacteria; kingdom Pseudomonadati; phylum Bacteroidota; class Flavobacteriia; order Flavobacteriales; family Flavobacteriaceae; genus Flavobacterium; species Flavobacterium sp. DW-iso2. Next base: position 47,762 of record NZ_JBZXDY010000002.1, read on the forward strand.
TATAAAATGAACTAGGTTTTAACAGGTCAAAAATCTTAATGTTGTCTCTTTCCTTTTTTATGCGGTTAGATGTTTTAGTATGGTGAGAATAAAGAAAAACCTCGTTTCGAAGCATAAAAAATTGTACATTTCAAAAAAAACAATGAATAAAATTATATTGGTTTTGATGTGTTTTAGTGTCGCTATATATTCACAAAATAAACAGCCTACTCAGGAGGAAAAAGATATGATTTATAGCCTTAGTTATAATTTTAGTAAAGAGGTTTTTAATACTCCAGATTTTCCTTTCAAAAAAGTAAAGCAATCAATTGGTGAAATTCTAAAACAGGCAGTTCAACCATCTAGCATAATAGAATCTTCGATTGATACTCTTATTTCTCGCGCTGTGTTGAAGTTAGAGAAGTCTGAATATGGATATGACTTGTTGTTTAAATCGCGGTTCCCTAGTTATTATAAGGAGATCGAGAATGCTTCTATTGTTGATTTTCATCCTGTAGAGAGTAAATTGTTTAATTTTAAAAAGGAGTTGATTAAGGTTATGAATGTTGGTGGAACTTCTTTTGGGAATGAGTCTTTTTTTAAGTACAAAAATGGTAAAACTACTGATTTGAACTTTACTACTTTAGACAAGCAAGACCAAATTAATAATTCAGTAAACTTTGAAAATAACAATGAACTTTCGGAAATTAAAGGAAGTGTGATTTATAATATTAAATTCATTACTGGTTATTCTCAAGTAAAACTATCATCAAAGGATATAGGTCTTATGTTTAAGTTGAATAGTACTGATTATAAGTTAATAGATATTATAAACAACGTTATTGTGATAGAGTTAGTTGATTTAAAGAATCTGGGTAGAGAGAATGAGATTTTTATGGTAAATTATGATGCTGCAGGAAATGTTTTAGTAAATTATAGCCGTCAAGAAGTTCAAGAGTTAAAAAAGAAAGATAATAAAATTAATACAGAAAGAGCAGGATATAACAATATAAAAGGGGAGGTAAGTAAACGTGTTTTTTTAGCTTTCAAATCAAATCCTTCGATGACATTTCTACAGTATCAAAATCTTTTCCTTATTGATGATATTATTAATGATAAAAATAAATATATCTTTATTCAAACAATAGCACCAATTAAAAATAATTTTATTCTTTATGAGCCAATTTATGGTATAGATAGAACTTTTGAATTAGTTCCTAATGCATTAAAGCCCGAGCCTAAAAAGCTTGTTCTATCTGATTATAGTGCTCCGCAGTTATCTGCAAATTGGGGTGAGGTTTTATGGGGAAATGTTAAAGAATATACCGAGAATGTCTATTACGCATCAAAACGAAATGGGAAATATGTAAAAGGTAAAATGCAAAATTTTACAACATTCAAAAAGAATTCAAATGGTGAGTTTGTGAAAGAAGAAATGTTTCCTAAAAAATCAGATTATCCAGAGAATAAATACAATGCACTTAAGCAGAAAATTGAATCTATTACGTTTGATGATGAAGATAATGTAATGAGTAAAATAATTTATTCATATAATGATAAAAACCAACTGATCACTGAAGGGCTCTACAATTCAACTATGGATACTTTATTAAATCTAAAAAAGTACGAATACAAACAAAACCAAACTACAATAAAAGAGCGTTCTTATTTTTATATGCTTGGGAATTTAGATGAAAGTGAATCTCAAACGCTATTGTTGTTTGATGGTAATAAGAATTTAGTAGAAGAGCATTCTCAGAACGCAAAGGAGAATTTAGTTCTTGAAGACGCATTGGTCTTTTATTATAAATACAATTCTGATAATAGAAAAATTGAAAGCTCGCATCAGGATTTTCAATGGGGTGAAGTTGCAAAACTATCATTGGACACAAAAATGAAATATATAAAAATAGATGATAGAAAAAATTGGACTGAAATGTTTATTGAAGATGGTTTAGGTTCAGAAAGCCCAGAAGGAAATTTTATAGAACGTATATTTGTTTATGAATAGTTGTCTCGGGGCGTTTTGCAGGGTTTGTGTGAGTGATCGCAGCAAGCTACCGAAGTAGCGCGGAAAGCACGACATTATCTAGGGAAAAGGGGTGTGACGACAAAGCTCTTAGCCCTTTTTCTTAGCTAATGGCACGCCCAAAAATAAAAAACCCTCGCATTACTGCAAGGGTTTCTCTAATTATAATTTTTAGCTAATTACTATTCACTAAAATTTAGTATCTGTAGTATTCTGGTTTGAATGGATCATCAACAGGAACACCAATGTATGCTGCTTGATTATCACGTAAAGTCTCTAAATTAGCTCCTAATTTAGCAAGGTGCAACATAGCTATTTATCTTTATAATGACCCAAAACCGATATAATAATAATGATTACTTCGTAGTCAATGATTTCATATACCAATCTGTCTTTTTTGTTGATTTTTCTCGACCAAACATTTTCGGTTTTGTATTTTAGCTTTTCGGGTTTTCCAATTCCAGTTGTTGGATGAATTTCAAGTTCCTAAAATATTTTTTCAAGTTTAGAAATATCCGCTTTCTTACCAGATTTTTTAATTTTAGATAAGTCGGCAAGTGCTTCTTTGCTTATTTCTATTAAATATCGGCCCATATATTTTTTGGATCTACTTTGGTGTAGTTTTCTTCTCTATAAGTAGGGTTATGGAAATTTTTGCGGTGTTTTTCTAATCTTTCCACTATTTCAGGATTTGTTATCTCTCTGTTTTGTTCAATTACTTCCACATCAAAAGCCTTCAAAATTTTTTTGATGATAGCAAGTTTAGAACTGTCTTTTATGTTTACAGTAAGTGTAGTCATTTTGATAATCATTTGAGATACGAAGGTATGAAATATTCGGGTTGTTCTTGAGATATCGAATGCAAAAATGCTTTTTTTGGTTTTTATTGAAAACTCTGTATTTCTTGAATTGAAGTAGTATTTAGTGGCGATTTGCGTGAGGGATAGCAGTGAAAATCCTTTACGGAACGGAGTGGAGTAAAGATTGTAACGAATAGCCCGACCCGAAGTTTTTACGAAGGGGCACGCCCAAAAACAAAAAACCCTCGCATTACTGCAAGGGTTTCTCTAATTATAATTTTTAGCTAATTACTATTCACTAAAATTTAGTATCTGTAGTATTCTGGTTTGAATGGACCATCAACAGGAACACCAATGTATGCTGCTTGATCATCACGTAAAGTTTCTAATTCAACTCCTAATTTAGCAAGGTGCAACATAGCTACTTTTTCATCTAAGTGTTTTGGTAACATATAAACGTCATTGTTGTAAGCTGCGCTGTTTTTCCACAATTCGATTTGAGCTAGAGTTTGGTTAGTAAATGAGTTACTCATTACAAAACTTGGATGACCTGTAGCACAACCAAGGTTTACTAAACGACCTTCAGCCAAAAGGATGATGTCTTTACCATCGATAGTATATTTATCAACCTGTGGTTTGATTTCCACTTTAGAAGCTCCGTGGTTCGTGTTCAACCAAGCAACTGCAATTTCGTTATCAAAATGTCCAATGTTACAAACGATAGTTTTATCTTTCATTTGCTCAAAGTGAGAACCAAGAACGATATCTTTATTTCCAGTTGTTGTGATGATGATATCAGCATTTCCAACAACAGTGTTTAATTTTTTAACTTCAAAACCGTCCATTGCAGCTTGTAAAGCACAAATTGGATCAATTTCAGTAACTGTAACAATAGATCCAGCACCTCTAAAAGAAGCAGCAGTACCTTTTCCTACGTCACCGTATCCACATACTACAACTCTTTTACCAGCAAGCATAATATCAGTTGCACGACGAACAGCATCTACTGCCGATTCTTTACAACCATATTTGTTGTCAAATTTCGATTTAGTAACCGAGTCATTAACATTGATTGCAGGCATTGGTAACGTTCCCGCTTTTACTCTTTCGTACAATCTGTGAACTCCAGTTGTAGTCTCTTCAGACAAACCTTTTATTCCAGCAACTAATTCTGGGTAACGGTCAATAACCATGTTAGTCAAATCCCCACCGTCGTCAAGAATCATGTTCAATGGCTTTCTATCTTCACCAAAGAATAATGTTTGCTCAATACACCAGTCAAAATCAACTTCGTTCAACCCTTTCCAAGCGTAAACTTGAATTCCAGCAGCAGCCATAGCAGCAGCAGCTTGATCTTGAGTGGAGAAAATGTTACATGAAGACCAAGTAACTTCAGCACCAAGAGCGATTAAAGTCTCGATTAAAACTGCAGTTTGGATTGTCATGTGTAAACATCCTGCGATACGAGAACCAGCAAGTGGTTGTTCGTCTTTATATTCAGAACGAAGTGCCATTAGACCTGGCATTTCAGCTTCAGCTAATTCAATTTCTTTTCTTCCCCAGGCTGCTAGAGAGATGTCTTTTACTTTGAAAGCCACAAAAGGCATAGTTGTAGTACTCATTTATAGTATATTTGTATTGTGATTTTTTGCAAATTTACGGAATAACTTATGATTTAAAAAGGATTCACTTATATTTATGAATTGTTTAATAGTGTAATCTTTTAAAAATCAGTAAAATAATAATTAAAATACCATTTAGCTTCATTTTCAGGAGCTAATCCCGCTGTTCACTATATCTTTTTATCTGGAACTTATTTTGGTGACCAGAAACTATTTGCAAGATAAAAAGGATGTCGTTTCCATCGGGGCTAGGAAATCAAGTAAATATCATGCCTTTATACAAAACGATACGCTTTAGTTCTACAACACAAATTTTCGTTTGGAAAATCACCGAATCCTTCGAGCAATTAAACGACGAAGTACAACTAAACGAAAAAAATTGCATTCGTCTTGAAGGAATGAAGTCCGAAATGCATCAACGGGGTTTTCTAAGCGTACGCAAACTATTGCAAACTGCCGGTTACACTGATTTTGATTTGTATTATGATGAATTTGGGAAACCGCATCTAACAGACGATAAATACATTTCCATTACCCATTCCCATAATTTTTCAGCCATTATTGTAAGTGACGAAACAGTAGGGATCGATATCGAATTACAACGAGATAAAATAATCCGAATTGCTGATAAGTTTGTCGATACCGAATTTAGCTATTTAGATAAAAATGATTTAGAAAGCTATATTAAAAAGCTAACTGTAATTTGGGGAGCCAAAGAAGCGATTTTTAAAATTAGAAACGAAAAAGGAATCAGCTTTAAAGAACATATTGAAGTTCAGAGTTTTGAACTTGAAGCTGCAGATACAAATGCCTTTCTTCATTTTGATAATCTTATAAAGGATTTTAAGGTTTGTTTTGAGGAAATAGAAAATTTTGGATTGGTGTATGCTTTCGAAAAATAGCTTTCGTTCGCCGTTTATAGTGAAGCAATACAAATTATAATTTTCGCGAATCTTTCCCTTAACTTTGCGAATCTTTGCGTAATAAATTATGAAATCAATTTACAATCATATTCTTAGAGCTAAATCTAACAACCAGAAACTACTGGCTATTCTTATAGACCCTGATAAAGTAGTTTGGGAAAATTTAAACAATCTGATTTCGAAAATTAATGAATCACCCGCAACTCATATTTTTATTGGCGGAAGCCTTGTAGAAAGCAATAGGATTGATGAGTTAATTATTCGATTAAAAGAAAAAATTAATTTGCCAATGGTACTTTTTCCTGGAAACCCAACACAGATTTCGAAAGAAGCTGATGCGATTTTATTTCTTTCTCTAATTTCAGGAAGAAACCCAGATTATTTAATAGAACATCAAGTAAAAGCTGCGCCAATTCTCAAACAAACCCAACTCGAGATTATCTCAACAGGCTATATTTTAGTAGATGGCGGAAACGAAACTGCTGTAGAAAGGGTAAGCAAAACAAAACCTTTGGACAGAAACAATTTAGATTTGGTTCTTGCAACGGCTCAAGCAGGCGAAATGCTGGGTAATAAATTGATCTATCTCGAAGCGGGTAGTGGCGCAAAACAAGCAGTTCCTTTAGAAATGATTGATTTAATCTCTAAAAACACTGAAATACCTTTAATTGTTGGTGGCGGAATTGTAGATTTACTCGGAATTCAAGACGCCTATGATTATGGAGCTGATCTTGTAGTTATAGGAACTGCTTTTGAAAGAGATTTTGATTTCTTTGAAACGGCTAAATATCACCTAATTGAAAATAAATAATGATAGAGTTTTTTTTAAATGCATACAAAGACGTTTCTATTACTCATATTATATTAGAATTCATCGCCTTTGTATTCGGAATTTTAAGTGTGTGGTATGCGAGACAAGAAAATATATTAGTGTACCCAACAGGATTAATTGCAACAATAATTTCCGTGTATCTTCTTTTTATTGCTGGCTATCTTGGGGATATGATGATTAATGGGTATTTTACCATAATGAGTATTTATGGCTGGTATAAATGGTCTCGAAAAACAGAAGGCAGCGACAATCTACCAATTACAAGAACCAATACCAAAGAAAAAATCATTGGGATAGTATTGTTTTTTATTACAATTTTTGTAGTTTTCGGTATTTATAAGTTTTTTGATTATCAAATAAAAACAGACAATTATATTGATATTATAGCCTCTGGAATATTTTTTACGGGGATGTGGTATATGGCCAATAAAAAGATAGAAAACTGGACCCTTTGGATTATTGGGGATCTCATAGTTACGCCTTTGTACGCGTATCGCGGACTAGGAATGTTATCATTACAATATTTAATTTTTACAATTTTAGCTATTTCAGCCTATTTAGAATGGAGAAAAATCTTAAACAAGAGCAATCTGCAATTATAAAAATTGCCATGTTTGGACCAGAAAGTACTGGAAAAACAACTTTGGCGATACAGCTTGCCGATCACTATAAAACAGCCTGGGTTCCTGAATTCGCTAGGGATTATTTACAAGAAAAGTGGGATAGAAGCGCACTTATTTGTGACGTTGATGATATGTTACCCATTGCTTATGGTCAAACTAAATTGGAAAATCACGGACTATCAATCGCTAATAAGTACTTGTTCTGCGATACAAATTTATTGGTGACTACCGTTTTTTCTGAAGTGTATTACAATTACTGTGACCCATTATTACATAAAGCTGCTCAGGAACACGAGTATGATTTGTTTTTTCTTACGGACATCGATGTGCCGTGGGAGAAAGATGACTTAAGGGATAAAGCGGAAGGACGAGACGCTGTTTTTGCGGTTTTTAAAAAATCATTGATAGATAATAATAAACCATTCATAACACTTTCTGGAGATAAAAATTTGAGGCTTGCAAAAGCAATTTCAATTATTGAGGGCTTGACAAAAGCCAAAGAAATGGGGCTGTCTTCGCTTGATTTTGTTCAAATTTATGAACATGGAATCCCAATCGAAAATATCAAAAGACAATTAGCGATTTTTAAAAACGGAATTCCTAAAATGCATCTATTATCAGCGGCGACATTCAATAATGGCATTGTGAAATTTTCTGAAAAAGAATTTTCTGAGAAAGCCGCTTTTTTTGATCAAGAGAAATCGAAGCTTAAATTGCTAAAGTTTGTTCCTGCCTCAGGAGCTGCGAGTAGAATGTTTAAATTTTTATCGGTCTTTTTATCTGATTTTAAAATAGGAGAGGAAACGATAAACGCCTATATCAATAGAAAAAAAGATACTGATCTGGCTGTGTTTATTGTGGGTATGGATAAATTTGCTTTTTTTAATACGGTTCACGAGCAATTAAAAATGGTATACCCAAATTTTGATAGTCTAGATCGAGATTATAAAAACTATTTTTTTATAAAAATGATGTTAGATCCTGAGTATTTTGATTTTGCAAATAAGCCAAAAGGAATTTTGCCTTTTCATAAATATTACGCCAATATAGCATCTCCAATAGAAGAACATTTGTATGAGTGTGGTTATTACTCAAGTTCAAATGGTAAATCGAATCTTCATTTTACAGTTTCAAAAGAACATCAGTCTCAGTTTCAAGACATTATTAAAAAGACTTTAGATAGAGTGGAGACAGAGACAAAAAATACAGTAGAAATTCAATATTCCTATCAGAATAAAAGTACTGATACTATTGCTGTAGAGGAATCTAACGCTATTTTTAGAAATGAGAAAGGGAATTTGGTTTTTAGACCAGGAGGACATGGAGCTTTAATTGAAAATCTAAATGCGCTAGATGCAGATGTTATTTTTATTAAGAATATTGATAATGTAATCTTGCATAATAATGATGCAATTGCATTGTATAAGAAAGCATTGGCAGGAGTTTTGTTAGAGTTGCAAAATCAAGTTTTTGACTATCTAAATGTAATAGAATCTGAAGAAAATGACGCTACTAAAGTGGAGGAAATAGCACTATTTTTAGATAAAAAATTCAATGTAAAATTAGCTGAAAGTTTTGATTCTTTTACATTTGAAAATAAAATTGCCGCAATTACATCTGCTTTAAATAGACCCATACGTGTATGCGGAATGGTAATAAATGAAGGAGAAGCTGGTGGTGGTCCATTCTGGGTAAAAGACGAAAAGAATCTAGTTTCATTGCAAATCGTTGAAACTTCACAGATTGATTTAAATGATAACAAGCAAAATAGTATATTGAATAGTGCGACCCATTTTAATCCGGTTGATTTAGTATGTGGAACTAAGAATTATAAAAACGAAAAGTTTGATTTGACTCAATTCATTAACCAGAATAGTGGGTTTTTAGTCAAAAAGACTAATTCTGGAAAAAATATTAAAGGATATGAATTGCCCGGACTATGGAATGGGGCAATGGCTAATTGGTTAACGATCTTTATAGAAGTCCCGTTGATTACTTTTAATCCAGTTAAAACGGTAAATGATTTGTTGAAAAATGCGCACCAACAATAACGTTGTTTTGGTGTACTAAATTAAATCCAAATGGAGATTCAAAAAATAATATCAGAATTACAATATAAAGCGGTTCGCAGTAGCGGGGCTGGTGGGCAAAATGTCAACAAAGTTTCCTCTAAAGTGGTATTGACTTTTGATGTGGAACATTCACAAGGTGTAACCGAGAAAGAAAAAGAATTGCTGAAAGTGAATTTGGCCTCACGATTAACTACTGATTTTGTTTTAATTCTAAATTGTGATGAAGACCGTAGTCAGCTTAGAAATAAAGAAATAGTTACCAAACGTTTTTTGGAAGTCGTCAAAAAAGGCTTGGAGGTTCCTAAAATTAGACTAGCAACAAAAATTCCTAAATCAGCGATACGAAAGCGGATTAAAAATAAAATGAACGTATCCCAAGTTAAGCAAAATCGTAGAAAACCAGATCATGACTAATGCTGATTTTCCGACGAATAAAATTTTGATATTTGATGTTTTTAAGGTTACATTTGCACCGTCTCAAAGGGGTGCTCTAAATAACGAGCTGAGATCATACCCAACGAACCTGAGCAAGTAATGTTGCTAAGGGAAAAAACGATACAATTATAGAGTGCACGCTATTATTTTGTCGTAGGAAACAATCATTTTTTAATTTAACAAAAGGAATAATTCCCCCTTTTATTCGTAATCTTTTTTACGGATGAATACTATTTTTAATTTTTCTCGCACAAACCTGCCTGCGATAGGCAGGAGTACAAAGACACAAAGTGTAACTTTTTTACTGTCTCTTTTCTTTTCACTCTTTTCTTTTCACTCCTTTTCACAAGTTAAAGACACTACTTCGGTAAATCAACTGGATGAGGTGCTAGTTTCGGCGGTTCGAGTTACTGCAAAGACACCGGTTAGTTTTAGTAATTTGAGTAAAAAAGAGATTGCTCCACGTAATTTAGGACAAGACATTCCTATTTTAATGAATTATTTACCGTCAGTTGTCACCACTTCTGATGCTGGAAATGGAGTAGGGTATACTGGTATTCGTGTTCGTGGTAGCGATGCCACTCGTGTGAATGTAACGATCAACGGAATACCTTACAACGACTCGGAAAGTCATGGAACCTATTGGGTAAACATGCCTGACTTTGCTTCTTCACTAGAAAGCTTGCAACTGCAACGTGGTGTAGGAACATCCACTAATGGATCGGGTGCTTTTGGCGCAAGCCTGAACATGCTTACAGATAGTTATGCTAAAGATAGCAATGGAGAAATCTCTAATTCTTTTGGGAGTTTTAATACTAGAAAACACACGGTTAAATTTAGTACTGGTTTAATTGACAATCATTTTGAAGTGGCAGGACGTCTTTCTGCTTTAAAATCGGATGGGTATATTGACAGAGCGGCTTCGGATTTAAAATCCTATTTCTTACAAGGAACTTATGTGGGTAAAACGACCTTAATAAAGGCATTGGCTTTTGGAGGTACCGAAAAAACCTATCAATCGTGGAATGGTTTAGAAGATTTAGATGTTCTAAAAAATGACCGAACTTTCAATACTGCCGGAATGTATAAAAATGAGTTTGGAAACACTCGTTTTTATGATAATGAAACCGATAATTACCAACAAGACCATTACCAATTGCATTGGAACGAAAAAGTAGCAACGAATTGGAGCACTAATTTAGCTTTTCATTATACTAAAGGAAAAGGCTACTATGAAAACTATAAAGAAAATGCAAAGTTTTCAAGTTATGGATTAACTCCAATTGTTATTGGTGGAACAACAATTAATAAAACAGACCTTATTCGTCAGAAATGGTTGGATAATGATTTCTACGGAACGACTTTCTCGGCTAATTATAAGAAAGAAAAGCTAGATGTGATTTTTGGTGGAGGTTATAACAAGTACGAAGGAACCCATTTTGGGAAAGTTATTTGGGCACGTTATGCGTCAACAAGCGAAAATCAAGATCGTTATTATGAAGACTATGCTTCTAAAAATGACGGAAATATTTTTGCAAAAGCCAATTACCAAATTGCTGATAAACTAAGTTTGTTTGGCGATTTACAACTTCGAAACGTACAGTATAAGGCCAACGGAGCCGAAACAGGATTGGTGAATGATAACTTTAATTTCTTTAATCCAAAGGCGGGTTTAAATTTTGATCTTAACTCTAATAACGCTTTGTATTTTTCTTATGCCAGAGCCAATCGCGAACCTAATAGAACCGATTATGAAAATGGAAGTCCAAAACCAGAAAAACTAAATGATTTTGAGTTAGGATTGCGTCATAACTCATCAAAAATAAAATTGAATGCCAATCTGTATTATATGGCCTATAAAGATCAATTGATTCTTACAGGAGCATTAGATGATGTAGGTGCACCTGTTCGTAAAAATAGTGGAGATAGCTACCGTTTAGGTCTTGAGATAGACGCTACGATTGCACTATTAGATAATTTGTTTATTAGACCTAATGTGACTCTAAGTACTAATAAGAATAAAGATTTTTACTTTTCAAGAGATGGGGCACTCACTGCTTTAGGAAATACTAATATTGCCTATTCTCCTGATTTTATCGCAGGAAATATAATCACTTTTGTACCAATAGCTAATTTACAAGTTTCGTTGCTATCTAAATTTGTTGGTGAGCAGTACATGGGAAATATCGACTCTGAGGGTTCAAAATTGAAATCGTATTTTGTTAACGATTTGAATGCGTCGTATGAACTTAAACCTAAGTCAGTATTCAAGTCGATAGTATTGTCTGTTTTAGTTAACAATATTTTTGATTATAAATACATATCTAATGGTTATTTTTATACCTATGATGATGATTACTCTAACCCACCGGCAGTTACAACAATTGAAGGGGCGGGTTATTATCCACAAGCGCGAATTAATTTCTTGGCAGGATTGACATTGAAGTTTTAGTTTTTTATATTGTAGTAGTGAAAAGCCTGAAAACATTCGCTTTCAGGCTTTTTTAGTTTTAATTATACACTCTCAACGAAGTTCCGTTAACTTCCACCCGATATTGTTTTAAAGGATATTGTAGTCCAGTTTGACTTAAACCGCTAAACAAGCTATATTCAGCATCATCACAAGGACAAACTATATTTATTCCTTTTAAAGTCATAGTAGAACAAGAACTTAAAGCTTGATTTGGACAAGCGGCGTCGAATGCATTATAGCCACTTCCAGTATTGAAAATATAGATGCCTTTGACTCCCACGCCAGAATAAAAAACAGCATTACTTACGAATTTTAGGTTCGAATAGGCAGGCAAATTCATGTTGATATCTATAGTAAATGTATAGTTAGGTAGATAAGGGTTATTATTGCGAGAACCATTGTCGCTACAGTTTAAAAAAAGAGGCAATAGTACGAGTAGAAAAAGGTGTTTTTTCATTATTTAAAATAAATTAAAAGTATTAGCGAAACAAATTTAATTTATTTAACTTTGAATTAAATATGATTAACATATAATTATAGACTTAAAAAAATAAAAGTATCTTTGAGAAAAGAAATCCCGTCCTGATGGGATTTTTTCTATTTACATAAACGATGAAACTATGAGCGCAATATCTTATTACACGGCAGAAGGATTAAAAAAATTAAGAGAGGAATTAGATTATTTAAAAAGCGTGATGCGTCCAAAAGCATCTGCAGATATAGCTGAAGCGAGAGATAAAGGAGATTTGTCTGAAAATGCAGAGTACGATGCCGCAAAAGAAGCGCAAGGAATGCTGGAGATGAGAATTGCTAAGCTAGAGGAAGTACATTCTAATGCGCGACTGATTGATGAAACTCATCTTGATGTTTCTAAGGTGTTGGTTTTATCTAACGTAAAAATCAAAAACCAATCTAACGGAATGGAATTGAAATATCGACTTGTTGCTGAAAGTGAAGCCGATTTAAAAAGCGGAAAAATATCAGTTACTTCTCCTATTGGAAAAGGATTACTTGGTAAAAAAGTAGGTGATGTTGCCGAAATTACAGTGCCAAATGGAGTGCTGAAATTTGAAATTATGGAGATTTCGCGCGACTAAGGGAGTATTCAGTTTTGAGTATTCAGTCGCAGTTTACAGTTATAAATTAATTATAATATTCACAATCTACTTCCAGATTGACTCCCCTTCATTCATAGGGGGACTGGGGGAGGATTTAATAAAAGTCTTAAAAAATGAGTTCAATATTCACTAAAATCGTAAACGGAGAAATTCCTTGTTATAAAATAGCGGAAGACGAAAATTATTTGGCTTTTCTAGATGTTAATCCAAATGCAAAAGGGCATACACTTTGTATCCCGAAATTTGAAGTCGATAAGATTTTTGATATGGATGAAGCCCATTATTTGGGATTAATGCATTTTGCAAGAAAAGTAGCTATCGCATTAGAAAAAACAGTTCCTTGCAAAAGGGTAGGAATGGCAGTCGTAGGACTGGAAGTTCCTCATGCACATGTTCATTTGATTCCATTGAATGAGATGGATGAAATGCGTTTTCAAAATAAAGTATCTTTAACTAAGGAAGAATTTGAAGCTTTAGCAGAAAATATTAAAATCAACCTATAATTTTTTATAAATAAAATAAATTGGTATGGTTTTCGTTTAGAAAGGGAATAGGTGAAAACCTATTCCCTTTTAATTTATGGGCTTACATTATATAATATGAGAAATATTTTTATACTATTTTCTTTCTTTTTCTCTCTTCTAAGTTTCGGGCAAGTCACTACTGGATATGCTTTGATTGACGGTAAAATGGCTGCCGTTTCTGCTACTTCTGCGGAATCAATTGCTAAATACATCAATGCTAATTTCAAAACGGATACTGATAAAATACGGGCTATTTTTTATTGGACCGCATCTACGATAAGCTATGATGTGGCTAATATGTACGCAGTAAACTTCGATGAAACAGTTCAGGAAAAAATAACAAAGACTTTACAGACAAAAAAAGGGGTTTGTATTCATTATGCTACCGTTTTTAATGAACTTTCGAGTAAAGTTGGAATAGAATCCTATATAATTGAAGGGTATACAAAGCAAAACGGAAAAGTGGGGAACTTGGCTCATGCTTGGGCCGCTGCAAATATCGATGGTGTGTGGTATGTGTTTGACCCCACTTGGGGTGCTGGCTATGTTAATAATGGCAAATTTTATAAGAAATTGAATAATGCTTATTTTAAGGTAGAACCTGCTAAAATGATTGCCTCACATATTCCATTTGATTATTTATGGCAATTCTTAAATTACCCCATTACTAATGGTGAGTTTTATGAGGGTAAAATCCAAGTGAATAAATCCAAGAAATATTTTGACTTTGAAAAAGAAATCACCAAACAAAATGCTTTGTCAGAAATCAATCAGTTGTTTGAATCAGCTGCGCGAATAGAAAAAAATGGTATAAAAAACGCTATGATTCTAGAACGTTACGAAGGCAAAAAGAAAGAGTTGGCCTCTGTGCGACAAAATACAAATATTGAAAAATTGAATTCCATTGTGATCGAATTGAATGAAGCGGTTGTCCTACTGAATGATTTTATTTATTACAGAAACAATAAGTTTAAACCCACTTTTTCAGATGAAGAGATTAATAAAATGATTCAAACTCCAAGAGAAAAGCTTGCCAAATGTCAAAACAATATTTACAGCATTGGTTCAGTAGGGACTGAAAACGGATCAAATGTAGCTTCGATTAAAAAATCAATTGAGACAGCTTTGGCGCAAGCCGACGAGCATGCTTTGTTTGTTGAAAACTATTTAAGTAAATCTAAAATAGTTAGAAAAACCATGTTCTCGAAAGTGTCTTGGTTCGGAGTTCCGTTAAACTAGATTGCTTTTTTTAAAAGTGATTTGCATAGTAGTTCCTTTCCCTATTTCAGAACGAGACACTTTAATCGATCCTTTGTGGTATTCTTCTACAATCCTTTTTGTTAGAGATAAACCTAATCCCCATCCTCTTTTTTTGGTAGTAAAGCCTGGCTCAAAGACCCTTTTAAATTGGCTTTTCTGAATTCCACTTCCGCTATCAGTCACACTTATTTTTACGGAATCGTGGTCTTGTTCTATTTTTAAAGCCAGTTTGCCTCTTCCTTTCATGGCATCAATAGCATTCTTAACCAGATTTTCAATCGTCCAGCTGTGTAAGGTTGCGTTAAGCATGATAAAAATGGGCGATTTCGGACTTTCAAAAGTAAATTCTATTTGTTTCGAAAATCGAGATTGAAGATAGTTATAGGATTGAAAGGTCTCCTCAACAATGTCCTTCTTTTCTAAGATGGGTTCCGAGCCAATTTTTGAGAAACGATCTGTAATGGTCTGTAAGCGTTCAATGTCTTTTTCAATTTCCATCGTTGTTGATTCATCAACATTTTCAGATTTCAAGATTTCGACCCATCCTATTAAAGAAGAAAGTGGTGTGCCTATTTGGTGTGCTGTTTCTTTTGCCATTCCCGCCCAAAGTTTGTTTTGAGTTGCTATTTTCGTGCTTCGATAAAAATAATAGACTAAGGCAGAAAATAAAACAATTATGAGTAATAAGGCAATGGGATAATATTTTAATTTATTCAACAATGCCGAATTACCATAATATAATTTTTGAAATTTTCCGGGATCATATTCAATTACGATAGGGGTATTTTCATTTTTTAAATTTGATAAAAATGCGTTAGCTCTGGTATTGTCTTTTACAATTGCATCATCGATATTCACGGTATTGATGATGCTGTCATTCTCAGTAAGGATAATAGGTATTGACGTATTGTTACTGAAGATTTGAAGCGGGAGCTCAACATCAGTATTTTGTCCAGCGTTAATAAGTGTTTTTTGAGCTTTTGCCCAAAGATTCATCTTTAAACGTTCTTCATTTTTGAATATTTGAAAAAAGGTATAGGTGTTCCATAGAATCATTGAAATTATCAAAAATGAAACAAAAATAATAATCCAACGTGTTGTATTTCTTCTTTCGGAAAACTGCATAAACGAGATTTTGAGGTATAAATATAACGAAATATAAACACTATTATTTTAGTTCTTAATACAAAGGAAAAATATTATTTTGCTGGATTTTTTTTTGCGATTAAATAAGCAGGCGCTCTCTTTTTAAACTTAAACCATTTACTTACTTTTGTAAATCGAGGAACTAAATAAGCGAAAACAAATAGTATGATTAGTATTGATCCAAAAAGTATAGAAACAGCTAAGTTACAAGGATATCTTCAAGGTTCTGTAGGGCCAAGACCCATTGCTTTTGCAAGTACCATAGATAAAAATGGAAATCCAAATGTATCTCCTTTCAGCTTTTTTAACGTTTTTAGCGCGAATCCGCCTATTCTTGTTTTCTCTCCTGCAAGACGCGTTCGCGATAATTCGATTAAGCACACTTTAATTAATTGTGAAGCAACGGGAGAAGTGGTTATTAATGTCGTGAATTTTGACATGGTACAGCAAACGTCTCTTGCAAGCACAGAATATGCTGATGGCGTAAATGAGTTTTTAAAATCAGGGTTAACGCAGGTTCCGTCTGATATCGTAAAGCCATTCCGAGTGAAAGAGTCGCCGGTACAATTTGAATGTAAAGTGAGTCAGATAATTCCATTAGGAAGTGAAGGCGGAGCTGGAAATTTAATCCTTTGTGAAGTAGTACGAATTCATATTAACGAAGCCGTTTTAGACGCAAATGGAGCGATTGATCAGTATAAAATTGATTTGGTTTCCAGATTGGGTGGGAATTGGTATTCACGATCAAATCAAGGTTTGTTTGAAGTGACTAAGCCTCTGTCAACGCTGGGAATCGGAGTAGATGTTATTCCGTCTTACGTTAAGGAAAGTCACATTTTTGATGGAAATGATTTAGGTAAATTAGGAAACATAGAAGCCTTGCCTACCCCAGAAGAAGTTAGTATATTTGTAAAACAGAATTTTTCTGTGAAAGGAGTTTTAAGTGCTGATGATCAGGATAAGCTACATTTAGAGGCTAAAAAATATCTAGATGAAGACGATGTTCTTACTGCATGGAAAGTGCTTCTGGCCAAAAAAGAAGAGTAAATAACAATTAAAATAACGAAGATGGAAGTTACAGGAAAAATTAAAGTTGTTAATCCAGAACAACAAATTAGTGCCGCATTTAAAAAGAGAGAATTAGTTGTTACAACAGAAGAACAATATCCTCAACATATTATGATAGAGTTTACTCAAGACAAATGTGACTTGTTAAACAATTATACAGTTGGTGAGCCAGTAAAGGTTTCTATCAATTTAAGAGGTAGAGAATGGGTTAATCCACAAGGAGAAACTAAATATTTCAATAGCATCCAAGGATGGAGAATTGAGAAAGCAGGAGTGGAGCCTCAAGCGCCATCTGCGCCTATGCCATCAGCTCAAACTTTTGCTCCGGCATCAAACTTAAACGAAGACGAACCAGATGATTTGCCTTTTTAATTTATAGTACAATATAGAAAAAGCCTTGATTTATCAGGGCTTTTTTGTTTTAAAAAAATTTAAAAATTGGGTTTTATAAGAATTCCTAAACCATTAGTTCTTCCAAATTGGGGATATACAAACGCTGAGGTACTTTTCTTTCTGCCAAATTTAATTGCCTGGAAAGGATTGTAATTAGAGACTATAATTCCGGAAAGTAATCCAATTCCAGCTCCTGCTAATACATCAGATGAATAATGCCTGTTATTTGCAACTCGTAAGATGCCGGTAGTTGTTGCAAATATAAAACCACTACTAGCATACCAAAAATTCGAATCTTTATATTCTTGAAATAGCAACGCTGCATTGGTAAAGGCTATGGCAGTATGACCCGAAGGAAAGCTAAGATTGTTTGAGGCATCCGGTCTTTCTTCTTTTACTAGGTTTTTAGTGATTTGTACAACGGCTAATGTTAAAGAATTAGCAATAACAATATCTATTGTTTGATGTAAAACTGTATTTTTAGGTTGGAACCCAATGTATCTTCCAGCGTATATTTGAGCTACTGGTACTAAAGGCGTGAAGTTGTCTATTTTAGAATTAAACCCAATTCCAAAAAAAGCATTTGATTTTTCTTGGATGCTATTATTTTGACTAGAATTTAATAGGAATATACCACCGATCAACACAGCTGCAGGCACAATAAAGTTCTTGTAAGATAGTTTTTTATGGATTGCTAAACTATCAATTTTTTGACCGTACATTTGTGAGACAAACAATACCAAAAGGAATAGCGTTGATAATTTTTTCATTTTTAAAATAGTCAAATAAATAAGTTGTTTCAAATTTAGTAGTTAGTTTTATATTTAAGTTTAAAATCATGTTTTATTTATCTCAAGAATTATTTTTCCCTCTAGTTTCTGAAACTAAGTCACATGGCATTGTTGCACTTGGTGGGGACTTGTCTCCAGATCGTTTACAATTAGCTTATAAAAGCGGCATCTTTCCTTGGTTTGAAGATGGAGAACCCATTACTTGGTGGTCGCCTAATCCGCGCATGGTTTTGTTCCTTGATGAATTAGTAGTTTCTAAAAGTATGCGAAATATTTTGAACCGAAATATTTTTACAGTTACGTTCAATCAAAATTTTAGAGATGTAATAGCTAATTGTCAGCAAATAAAACGCGATGGGCAAAATGGAACTTGGATTACTAGTGATATGGTTGAGGCCTATTGTAAACTAAATGAATTAGGTATTGCAAAGTCAATCGAAGTTTGGCAAAATGATGAATTAGTAGGTGGATTATACGGGATTGACTTAGGGCATATTTTCTGCGGCGAAAGTATGTTTTCTAAAGTTTCGAATGCTTCTAAAGTGGCTTTTATTACCTTAGTAAAATACTTGCAGCAAAATGATTACAAACTGTTAGATTGCCAAGTCTATAACCCACATCTAGAAAGTTTAGGATGCCGCGAAATTGATAGAATCGATTTTATGGAATTATTGAAAATGGACCAATTATGAAAAGTACTCATATTGTAAAGGAATTGTTTGTTTATCCAATAAAAAGTCTTACTGGAATAAGCATCCAAAGTGCAAAAGCGTAAGAAATAGGTTTTGAATACGACCGATGATGGATGCTCATTGACGAAGAAAATCAGTGCACAACGCAACGTATAGAACGGTAAATAATTCCATTTTATTTGGTGTAAATATTGTTTGTCAAAATTCAGGAATATTAACTGTTGGAGATATTTTAGAGTTTTAGAAATTCAGTTTAGCAAAACTCCAATCTAAAGTTTTAAATAAAACCAGTTCATTCCTCAAACTTGGCAACCCAATAATCAATTTCAAAGTTTCATGTGCCATCATCGTGCCAATCATTCCTGGTAAAGTCCCTAGGACTCCATTAAAACTACAATTCGGCACATCTTTAGGATTAGGTAGTTCAGGGAATAGATCGCGTAAATTTTTACTTCCTTGATGGTTAAAAATAGCAAGCTGACCTTCGAAACCTAAAATACTTCCATACACCAATGTTTTGCCCAAAGCCACACAAGTATCATTAACTAAATATCGAGTGCTAAAATTATCCGAGCCATCGACCACAATATCAAATTCATCGATAATTCTAGAAGCATTTTCAACGGTTAGTTTTTCCTCAAATGCCTGGACTTCTATCAGCGGATTCAGTTTTTCAACTGTAGCTCTTGCAGTAGTAGCCTTTGGCAATCCTACTTGGTCTTCGGTATATAAAATTTGTCGGTGTAAGTTGTGAATTTCGATTATATCAAAGTCAACAATTCCAATAGTCCCCACGCCAGCCGTGGCAATATATTGCAAAACAGGACAACCCAAACCACCAGCACCAATTAAGAGAACCTTCGCTTTTTTTAATTTTACTTGTCCCTCATCACCAATCTCGGGTAAAATAACTTGTCTGTTGTAACGTAAAAAATCTTGTATAACGCTCATATTTAGGTCTTAGTAAATAGTTGGTTAGTCCTTAGTGAAAAAGTCCTTAAGTAGTTAGTGTGTTTTTTAGTTTTCTTATCGCGGTGTTATTGAATCATATGTCACTTCGACCGCTGTCACCAAAAATCTGCAATCAAAAATCTGCAATCAAAAATCATTTGTAGCTTCTGTCCCAATCCTTCCAAACCGGTTCGTAGCCTCTCAACGTAATAATATTCGCAATCTCCGCGACTGATCGCTCATCGCTAATTTCAAATTGTTCCAGTGATTGTGGATCGACCACATAACCGCCGGGATTCGTTTTTGAACCCGCGCTCATACTTGTCGTTCCAATAGGAATAATGTTGTTTCTAAACTTCTCGTTTTCCCGAGTCGAAATCGAAATCTCCAAATCTTCGTTCCATAAACGATAAGCGCAAATCAGTTGGGTTAAATCTTTATCATCCATAATGAAGTTGGGAGGAACCGTTCCTTCAGCAGGACGTAATCTGGGGAAGGAAACCGAGTATTTTGTTTGCCAATAGGTTTTTTGTAAATAATCTAGATGCAAGGCATTAAAATAACTATCCGTGCGCCAGTCTTCTAATCCAAGTAAAACACCCAATCCTATTTTATGAATTCCTGCTTTTCCAATACGATCTGGAGTATCTAAGCGGAAATCAAAATTGGATTTCTTTCCCTTGGTATGGTACTTTTTATAGACTTCTTGATGATAAGTTTCTTGATACACTAAAACCGAATAAACGCCAGCTTCATGCAAACGTTCGTATTCTTCTTGTGATAGGGGTTGGACCTCAACGGATATAGTCGAAAAATCATTTTTTATTACTTCGATTGCATTTAGAAAATAATTGATATTTACGGTATAATTAGCTTCTCCAGCGACTAATAAAACATGATCAAATCCAAGCGTTTTTAGTACTTCCACCTCTTGTTTAATCTCTGAATCCATCAAAGTCTTGCGTTTGATTTTGTTATCCAAACTAAAACCGCAATAGGTGCAAATATTCTGACATTCATTACTTAAATACAAAGGCGCATACATTTGGATGGTTTTTCCAAAACGCTTCTTAGTCAGTTCATGGCATTCTTGCGCCATTTGTTCTAAATAGGGTTGTGCGGCAGGAGAAATCAACACTAAAAAATCATCTAGATTTCTTGTGGATTTAGCCAATACTTGCTCAACTTGCTTTGAAGTACTAGCGTAAATTTTGGATTGGATTGCATCCCAATTGTATTGTTCAAAAGTAGATTTGAATGTTTTCATAAGCTTAAACGCAAAGTGCGCTAGGTTTTTTTTCGGAAGATTTGCAAAGCATGGCCCGCTTAGCGTTCTTTCCTTGTGAAATTTGTGGTTGAATTTGATAACCTTAAACGCAAAGTGTGCAAGGTTATCGAGCAGTTAATAATGTTTTTTCAACAATTTTTATTGATAAAATCTCCCCTCCTTCGCAGGGATTGGGGGAGGATTACTCGTACAAAAATGCCGTCAACGGACTCGATGCCACTGCTTGTTTGTATTGTTGTCCCAGTTTCGCTTCATACGCTTTTCGTCCCGCAATAACCGCTTCCTTAAAAGCTTCTGCCATTAATATTGGTTTTCCAGCTACAGCAATCGCTGTGTTTACTAATACTGCATCTGCTCCTAGTTCCATTGCTTTTGCGGCATCTGAAGGAGCTCCAATTCCCGCATCGATGATTACAGGAACTTTAGATTGTTCGATAATAATCTCAAGAAAATCAATTGTTTTTAATCCTTTATTACTCCCTATTGGCGAACCCAAAGGCATTACCGCAGCGGTTCCTACATCTTCCAAGCGCTTGCATAAAACGGGATCAGCATGAATGTAGGGCAAAACAATAAATCCAAGTTTAGCCAATTCTTCGGTCGCTCTCAAAGTTTCAATTGCGTCTGGCATTAAGTATCTTGGATCCGGATGTATTTCGAGTTTTAACCAATTGGTTTCTAGAGCTTCTCTAGCGAGTTGCGCCGCAAAAATGGCTTCTTTCGCATTTCGTGCTCCTGAAGTATTGGGTAATAAATTGATATTCGGATGCTGTAAATGAGATAAAACAGCATCAGTGTCTGTTTCTAAATCGATGCGTTTTAACGCGACGGTCACTAATTCACTTCCTGAGGCTAAAATTGCCTCTTCCATTTGCTGATTAGAACCAAATTTCCCTGTTCCTAAAAACAAACGAGAACGCAATATCTTATCGCCTATTTTAAACAATGATGCTTCCATGTAAGTCGTTTTTTAGTTGTTTGATTATTTTTTTCTTGTTCGTTGCTTGAGTGATTAAACCTGAAACGGCAATACCATAAATTCCAGTTTGCAGTAGCGGTTCGATATCGTCTAATGTGATTCCGCCTATTGCATAAACGGGTGTTGTGAGTTCGTTTTCTTGCATTTTTCCCATGATGGTGCGGTAGCCTTCAAGACCTAATATTGGACTCAGATTCTGCTTGGTTGTCGTGAATTTAAATGGTCCGAGACCAATATAATCACAGCCATTTTGAATGTGATTTTGAATATCTTCGAAAGTATTTGCAGTCGCTCCAATAATTTTTGTGTCTCCTAGAATGCTACGCGCTTCACTAATTGACATATCGTCTAGACCAAGATGAACACCATCTGCAGCGATTTGCTGTGCGAGATAGACGTTGTCATTTATAATGAAATTAGCTAAATACTCTTCGCATAAAGTTTTTACGGCTTCCGCCAAAGTAAATGCGTTATCTGAAAAGTGATTTTTAAACCGAATTTGAATCCATTTACATCCGTTGTCTAAAGCTTGATGAATATTATTCAATTGCTCGTCAACGGTATTTCCTTGAGAAATGTATTGTAATTTGTTAAACATAATGATACCCTAGTTTTGTGTGGTTAGATAGTAAGTAGTTTTCAATATAAATTTTAGCGTTTTTGCAAGCAGTAACTATATTTTGTCCTTTGGCAAGATTAGCCGTAATAGCAGATGATAATACGCAACCAGAACCGTGCTTTTCATATACTTCGCTGTGATGCGGTTCTAGTCTAAAAAAGCGATCTTTAGTGTACAAATAATCTACTCCCGGTTCACTGGGGTTGTGGCCGCCTTTTAGTAAAACAGTGCAATGTTCTGATAGCATTTCGGCTATAGACTCGGGATCTATTTCCTCTTTTGATAGTTTTAGAATCTCATCGTAATTGGGCGTAATTACATCTATCTCTTTTAAAATAATTTTTAAAGACTCGTGGTTTTTAATTTCCAGAAAATCAAATGTGGTCGAAGATTTTACAACGGTATCCCATATAATTTGAGTTGCTGGAGAGCGTTGTTTAATTAATGTGACAATGGTTCCCAAATAAAATAGCGAAGGAACTATCCCAATCTTGACAGCCTTAATTTTATAAGAATCAAAAAGCTTTTCTATCGAACGCATGGTGAATTCTAATGAAGTCCACTCTATTTCAAAAAACTCATTTTCAGTCTGGATCGTATTTGCCGAGTTGATAGCAAGACCATATACCTGATGTTGTTCGAATGTTTTGCAATCAGCCAAGAATCCTGCGCTTCCCGAAGGGTCAAAACCGGCAATACTTAATACAAAAGGGCGATTTTCTGGCATAATTTAAAATTTTGTATAGGTTGATTAGTATTCCAAATACTTCCTAATAGTGCAACAGAATCAAATCCGAGCTGAAAGGTTTTTTCAATGTTTTGAGCTGATATTCCACCCAAAGCCACTAGTTTAGTTTTATAATTGGTACGTTCGGTAATGGCTTTTCGTACATTCAAATCAGATGTGTAATCGGGTTTAGAAATACTTTGATAAATCGGACTCAAAAAAGCGTATTCAAAAGAACAGTCTAGTTTGTTAAAATCAGCTATAGCATGAGTTGAAGTCGATTTGATAAAATGTTTCTGCTTGTTTTTCGTTTCCAAGCTCCAATTTGTCCTAGCGTTTTCAGTAAAATGAATTCGGTTGACACCAAAGAGGATTGCGAGTTGATGGTGCTGATGCAAAACCAATCGTGATCGATAATCGAGTCCAATTTTCGATAAAAACACTTTCATTTCTTCTTCTGAAAAATGGGGTTTACGCACATGAAGCAACTCCAATCCACACTCAAAAAGAGCGTGAATGGTGTTGGTTTCATTTGCTATAGCGATTGGATTTGTGATTACAATCATTTGTATTTTATAAGTCAAATTAGGGTTCTCTTTTCGGGGACTAGGGGGATTAACTATAAATCTCTTTTCCTTGTTCAATAAACTCTTCTGATTTTTCTTTCATGCCTTTTTCAGCTTCGGCGACATCACGAATTTCTTGTGATATTTTCATCGAACAGAATTTAGGCCCACACATAGAGCAAAAATGAGCCACTTTTGCCCCTTCAGCCGGAAGTGTTTCATCGTGAAATTCTCTAGCGGTATCTGGATCTAATGATAAATTAAATTGATCATTCCAGCGGAATTCAAATCGCGCTTTACTCAAGGCATTGTCACGGTATTGAGAACCCGGATGTCCTTTGGCTAAATCGGCAGCATGGGCAGCAATTTTATAAGTGATGACACCGTCTTTTACATCTTTTTTGTTGGGTAAGCCAAGATGTTCTTTTGGAGTTACATAGCATAGCATCGCACAACCGTACCAACCAATCATGGCAGCACCAATAGCTGAGGTGATGTGATCGTAACCCGGTGCAATATCAGTCGTTAACGGACCAAGGGTGTAAAAAGGTGCTTCGTTGCAATGTTCTAATTGTTTCTCCATATTTTCCTTTATCATGTGCATCGGTACATGACCTGGACCTTCTATGAATACTTGTACGTCGTGCTTCCAAGCAATTTTTGCTAGTTCTCCTAAAGTTTCTAGTTCAGCGAACTGTGCGGCATCATTAGCATCAGCAATAGAACCCGGACGCAAACCATCTCCAAGGGAAAAAGCCACGTCGTATTGTTTCATGATTTCGCAAATGTCTTCGAAGTGCGTATATAAGAAGTTTTCTTTGTGATGAAACAAACACCATTTGGCCATGATTGAACCCCCACGAGATACGATTCCAGTAACACGTTCCGCAGTTAAATGGATGTAACGCAATAGAACTCCAGCGTGAATGGTGAAATAAGAAACTCCTTGTTCTGCTTGTTCTATTAAAGTATCGCGAAAAACTTCCCAGGTTAGATCCTCGGCTATTCCGTTTACTTTTTCTAAAGCTTGGTAGATAGGTACTGTTCCAATAGGTACTGGCGAGTTACGGATAATCCATTCTCTTGTTTCGTGAATGTTTTTTCCTGTTGATAAATCCATAATCGTGTCGGCTCCCCAACGGCAAGCCCAAACTGATTTTTCTACTTCTTCTTCAATTGTCGAGGTAACGACACTGTTCCCGATATTGGCATTTATTTTTACTAGAAAGTTACGTCCTACGATCATTGGTTCGCTTTCGGGATGGTTGATGTTGTTTGGGATTATAGCGCGACCAATGGCTACTTCAGAGCGCACAAATTCTGGCGTGATTTTGCTTTTTGGTGTGTTGGCTCCCCAGCTGTGCCCTGAATGTTGAAATTGCATGGCTTTGGTTTGGGTGTCTAATTGCTCAATGCGTTGGTTTTCACGAATCGCAATATATTCCATTTCAGGAGTGATGATGCCTTGTTTTGCGTAGAATAATTGCGAAACATTAACTCCTTTTTTGGCGCGCATTGGTTTGTGTAAATATTCAAATCGCAATTCGTCTAATTTTTTGTTATTTAGGCGTTCTTTTCCGTAATCAGAACTGATTTCTGTTAGTTCTTCTACATCATTACGGTCCAGTATCCATTGCTCTCGGATGCGTGGCAATCCTTTTCGAATGTCGATTTGGATATCAGAATCTGTAAATGGACCAGATGTATCGTAGATGGTTACTGGCGGGTTTTTCTCTATTTGTCCATTAGACATTTTGGTGTCGGCAAGTGAGATTTCGCGCATCGCTACTTTTATCGGGTGGATTGTGCCATCGATATAGACTTTTTTAGAATTGGGGAATGGGATTCTAGATATTTTTTCTTCGTTTGTCATTTTGGTAAGTCTTAAGGTTATAAAGCTTCTTTGTATTTGAATCTGGTATTGCCATGGAAATCGCCATTTTTTTTCTGCTAGGGATAGCAATGGAAAGCCCGTAAAGTGATGTGCTGTTTAAAACAAGGAGTAAGAAAGCGACCGTAGGAAGCTCTTGTTGCGACTGTGTTTTTACGGCGTATAGCTGCGGACTTGAAATGGATAGCCCGCGCGAGCAGCCTAATTAGCCTCCTTGGGTTGCAGAAATAATTAAAATTTCGTCAGATTGGGATAAGGGGTAGTCGTTCCAGTTGGATTTTGGAATAACGGTATTGTTGATTGCAACGGCAATGCCAGATTGTTTTTGGTGAAATTCAATATCGAGCAGCTCTTGAATGCTTACGGCATTTGCTTGAAATTGTTTGATTTGGTTGTTGATTTTTAGTTCCATTCCTGTTGAATTTAGTATATAGTTATACTTTAGGAATGGCTACAAAGTGCCCACAATGGGACCACGGAAGTCATCTTACTTTTCCCTACGCTAGTATGAACTAGATCAGGTTCAGAGGGTAATTCTCAGCCTACAATGTTGTAGACACCCCTAAAGTTGAAACAAATGTAGCGGTTTATTTGGTTTAAAGTTTAAGGTTTAAAGTTAAATTTTTGTTGTGTTATCGTTTTATTTGTGAAAAAGCCAAATTGAAGTAGTGGATTTTATCTTTTTAAATTAGGCTTTTTTCCAGCAATTTTCAACGTGGTCGTCGACCATTCCCGTTGCTTGCATGAGTGCATAAATAACAGTGGAGCCTACAAACTTAAAGCTTCTTTTTTTTAAATCTTTACTTATTACGTCAGAAAGTGGGGTAGTTGCAGGAACGTCTTTAAGTGTTTTTGGGTTGTTGATGATTGTTTTTCCATCTGTAAAATTCCAAATGTATTTAGAAAAACTGCCAAATTCTTCTTGGATTTTTATAAAAGCTTGCGCATTAGTAACAGCCGAATAGACTTTTAGTTTGTTGCGAATAATCCCAGCGTCTTGTAATAAATCGAGAATTTTATCATCGTTATATTGAGCGATTTTTTTATAATTGAATTGGTCAAAAGCTTTGCGGAAATTTTCTCTTTTGTTTAGAATGGTAATCCAACTCAGTCCAGCTTGAAAGGTCTCTAGAATTAAAAACTCAAATAAGGTAGCGTCATCATAAACTGGAGTTCCCCATTCTTGATCGTGGTATTCTTTGTAAAGTGCACTAGATTGACACCAGCCACATCTTGATTTAGTTTCCATAATTTAGAGTTTTGAAATTCAAATATAAAAGAAAAATCCCATTTCAAATTGCTTCGAAATGGGATTTGATATGAAATATAGAATAAATTATCCTAAAGCAGCTCTTTTGAAACCTGTAACGATAAGATCTTTATCTAAAGATTTTACGTAGTTAGCCACGCTCAATTTGTTGTCTTTAATATAATCTTGGTTTACCAAGGTATTGTCTTTAAAGAAACGAGCTAGTTTCCCTTTAGCGATATTGTCTAACATTGCTTCTGGCTTACCTTCTTGACGCAAAAGATCTTTTGCGATTTCGATTTCTTTTTCGATAATTGCAGCATCTACACCTTCTTCGTTTAACGCGATAGGAGACATAGCAGCGGCTTGCATAGCAACGTTTCTTGAAACTTCTTCAGCACCAGCAGGAGCAGCAGATAAAGCTACCAAAGTAGCGATCTTGTTACCAGAGTGGATGTAAGACCCTACAAATGCACCTTCTAATTTCTCGAAAGTTCTAATTTCTAATTTTTCACCGATAACTCCAGTTTGCTCGATCAATTTATCAGCAACAGTTATTCCGTTGAAATCTGAAGCTAAAAATGCTTCTTTAGTATCAAAGTTCAATGCTTGATTAGCCATTTCAGTAGCCATTTTTACAAAACTTTCATTCATACCTACGAAGTCAGTTTCACAGTTTAATGTGATAACAACACCAGCAGTTTTGTCAGCATTTACAACAGCAATTGCAGCACCTTCAGTAGATTCTCTATCTGAACGGTTTGCAGCTACTTTTTGTCCTTTTTTACGTAGGTTTTCGATTGCTAATTCAAAATCACCATCAGCTTCTACTAATGCTTTTTTACAATCCATCATTCCAGCACCTGTAGCTGTTCTTAATTTATTTACGTCTGCAGCAGTTATTGTTGCCATGTTGTATTTTTTTATAAGGTTAAAAGTAAAAATTCCAATTCCTAAATCCCAAATTCCAATTTTATCAAATTATCAACTTATTGTTTCTAATTTTTATTCTGGAATTTGGAATTTAAAATTTGGAATTTAAATATTGTTTTATTCTTCAGTTGCTGGAGCTACTGTGTCAGCAGCCGGAGCTACAGTCTCAGTTACTGCTGGAGCTGCTGTTTCAGTTGCTACTGGAGCTACTTTTTCAGCTGCTGGAGCCGCTTTTTCAGTTGCATCTGCGTCTTTATCAGAACCTCTATCAGAAAGTCCTTCAACAATTGCAGCTGTTACTAAAGTTAAAATTTTATCGATTGATTTAGAAGCATCATCATTTGATGGAATTACGAACTCTACTTCACGAGGATCAGAGTTAGTATCAACCATTGCAAAAACTGGAATGTTTAATTTTTGAGCTTCTTTTATTGCGATGTGTTCTGCTTTGATATCTACTACAAATAATGCAGCTGGTAATCTTGACATATCAGAAATTGAACCTAAATTTTTCTCTAATTTAGCACGAAGACGATCAACTTGTAAACGCTCTTTCTTAGAAAGGGTCATGAATGTACCATCTTTCTTCATTTTATCAATAGTAGCCATTTTTTTAACAGCTTTACGGATAGTCACGAAGTTAGTTAGCATTCCACCAGGCCATCTTTCAGTGATGTAAGGCATGTTTGCAGCTTTTGCTTTTTCAGCAACGATGTCTTTTGCTTGTTTTTTGGTAGCAACAAATAATATTTTTCTACCTGATGCAGCGATTTTTTTCAAAGCTTCATTAGCTTCTTCAATTTTTGCTGCAGTTTTATATAGATTGATAATGTGAATACCATTACGTTCCATATAAATGTAAGGAGCCATGTTTGGATCCCATTTTCTAGTCATGTGTCCGAAGTGAACACCTGCTTCTAGTAATTCTTTTACTTCTACTTTGTTTGACATTTTTTGTACTAGTTTACGTTCTGTTGATTAGCAATGTATGAATGGCGATTTCTCGGCTAAATACATTTAGATGCTAAACTAATTCCTACCTCGGTAGGCAACAACAACATTGTTTTAAATTCAATAATAAACTCAATAAGTCTTGAATAAATGTATTCAAGACAGGCAATATTAACGTTTCGAGAATTGAAATTTCTTACGAGCTTTCTTCTGACCGAATTTCTTACGTTCAACCATTCTTGGATCTCTTGTCAATAAACCTTCTGGTTTCAAGATAAGTCTGTTTTCAGGATTCACTTCACACATAACACGTGCTAATGCCATTCTTACAGCTTCTGCTTGTCCAGTTGAACCACCTCCATAAACATTTACTTTTACATCAAAGTTAGTTGCATTTTCTGTCATAGACATTGGTTGCATAACTTTGTACTGTAAAGTAGCTGTTGGGAAGTAAGTTGCGAATTCTTTTTTGTTTACAGTGATTACTCCTGTTCCTTCCGAAACATAAACACGTGCAACAGCGGTTTTTCTTCTACCGATTTTGTGAATAACTCCCATTACTTAAGATCGTTAAGGTTAACTGTTCTCGGTTTTTGCGCACCTTGTTTGTGCTCTGAACCAACAACAACATTTAAATTTCTAAAAAGTTCAGCACCAATTTTATTCTTTGGTAACATTCCTTTTACAGCTTTTTCTACTAGTAATGCAGGGTTTTTTGATTGCAATACTTTAGCAGTTAAAGTTCTTTGACCTCCTGGGTAACCTGTGTGACGCATGTAAATTTTCTCGTCCATTTTGTTACCTGTAAGGTTGATTTTCTCTGAGTTGATAACAATTACGTTATCTCCACAGTCAACGTGCGGTGTGTAACTTGGTTTGTACTTACCTCTTAAAATCATAGCGACTTTTGAAGCAAGACGACCTAAGTTATGCCCATCAGCATCTACAACAATCCACTCCTTTGTAACGGTGGCTTTGCTTGCTGATTTTGTTTTGTAGCTTAATGCGTCCATAATATTATTTTAATTAAACATTCCATCCCCATTAAAGGGGATGCAAAAGTACAATTAATTATTTTAAATACAAATACCTTAAAAGAATAATTTTCACTCGTTTTGCCACTGATTATCAATCGTATATTTGATGCGGCATGGATTAGTTCTCTTTTGCAATTATACATTGTGGCGACTTTCTATTTTTATATTACTTTTGTTATCGAAATAATTTTTATATTGCGAAGTGGTAATGAAAGTTCATTAGCTGAAAAACAGCTATTCGCAATAAAAAAAACTATTATTTAGCAGGTTAAGATGGATTTCTCTTAAATTGCTTGTAAAGTTAACAACTACTTAATTATGAAAGTCAAAGCAACTCTAAAACAAATAGCGAAAGAACTTAACGTTTCTGTTTCTACAGTTTCAAAAGCACTTAATGATAGTCCTGAAATTAGTGATCAGACAAAAATTAAAATTAAGGAATATGCAAAGTTAAAAAACTATAAGCCCAATGTGATTGGTTTAAATCTTAAAAATCGAAAAACAAAAACAATAGGGGTTATTATACCCAATATTCTTAATTCTTTTTTTGCCAAAGTGTTTAGCGGTATCGAAAAAGTAGCAGATGAAAAAGGATATAACGTTATTATGTGTATTTCTAATGAATCCATGGACAAGGAAGCGCATACTTTAGAAATGTTGAGTAATGGTACGATAGACGGATTTATTTTATCAGTGTCTGAAGAAGCGCAAAAACTGCATGAATACAATCACTTTTCGGCAATTATCAATGATGGCACTCCTATCGTTATGTTTGATAGAACTGCGGATGGTATTGAATGTGACAAAGTGATTGTTGACGACTTTGATTCGGCGTTAAATTCTACGCAGCGATTAATCGATTTGGGATGCAAAAATATTGCTTTGTTGTCCTCGGTAGATAATTTGAGTGTGGGAAAATTAAGAGCTGAGGGGTATTTGAAAGCTTTAAAGGATAATAATATTCCAATAAATAAAAATATAATTCTTCGTACAGATTCAGAAGAAGATTTGAAAAGTAAAATTGATGCTGTTTTTGATAATAATGCCATTGATGGTGTTTTTGCCTTAGAGGAAAATGACTCTGTCGCAGCTTTAAAAATGGGCTTAAAGAAAGGATATAAAATTCCTGAGGAACTTTCTATAATAGGTTTTGCTGACGGGATATTAGCTTCAAGACGATTGACACCAAGTTTAACCACCATAAGTCAACACGGAGTTGAAATTGGCGAAGTAGCTGCTAAATTACTTATTGACAGATTAGAATCGAAAGAGGAACACATTCCTTATGAAACGGTGGTGATAAAAACGAAACTTAAAGAAAGAGAGTCTACCAGAAAAGGGTAGTTATAAGTAAGGATATTTAAAACATAAAAAAAAAGTCCATTTGAAAGTTTAATTTTCAGATGGACTTTTTTATTTTAAACGCTATTGAGTTTTAATTTTTAACGTCTAATGCGCTTCTAGCCAATCTTTACCCATTCCTAATTCTACAGTTAAAGGTACGTCAAGTTTAAATGCATTTTCCATTTCGTGCTTAATCATCGGTTGGATTTTTTCTAATTCACTGTTGTGTGCATCAAACACAAGTTCATCATGAACCTGTAGTAACATCTTACTTTTCCAGTTTTCTGAAGCTAGTTTTTTATGGATGTTGATCATGGCAATCTTAATAATATCAGCTGCGCTTCCTTGTATCGGGGCATTTACTGCATTTCGTTCTGCGCCGCCACGCACCATGGCGTTTTGAGAATTAATGTCTTTTAAATAGCGACGACGTCCCAGGATGGTTTGAACATAGCTGTTTTTGCGTGCAAATTCAATTTGCTCTTGAATATAAGATTTCAATCGGGGATAGGTTTTGTAATAGGCTTCTATCAAGGCGGCACTTTCGCTTCTTGACAATGAAGTTTGATTGCTCAGTCCAAAAGCCGAAACCCCGTATATAATTCCGAAGTTTACTGTTTTTGCGTGACTTCGTTGCTCACGAGTGACTTCTTCTAAAGGAACATCAAATACTTTTGAAGCTGTAGATTTATGAATGTCTTCATTATTTAAAAACGCTTTTATCATGTTTTCCTCTCCACTCAAAGCTGCAATAATACGCAATTCGATTTGGGAATAATCGGCAGAGATTAAAGTGTAATTTTCGTCTCTGGCTACAAATGCTTTTCTAATTTGCCTTCCTCTTTCTGTACGAATGGGGATATTTTGAAGGTTTGGATTATTAGAACTCAAACGACCCGTTGCGGCTACAGTTTGCATATAATCGGTATGAATGCGACCGGTGATTTTGTCTACTTGGTTGGGTAAAGCATCAACATACGTGTTTTGCAGTTTTATTAGTTGTCGCCAATTCAAGATGTCTTTCACAATTGGATTATCATTGGCTAAATAACTCAGTACTTCTTCACCTGTGGCGTATTGTCCTGTTTTGGTTTTCTTTTGTTTGGCTCCGCCAATTTTTAGTTTGTCAAATAAAACTTCACCCAGTTGTTTTGGTGAAGCTAAATTAAAGGAATGGCCGGCAGTTTCATAAATGGTTTTTTCCAATGATTTGATGTCATTGTCCAATTCTTTAGAAAGCGATTTTAGAAAATCGACGTCCACACGGATACCTTCCTTTTCCATATCGGCCAATACTTTTACTAACGGAATTTCAATTTCGTCAAAAAGCTTTTTGGTTTCTGTTTTGTCTAACTCAGCGGTAAATATTTCTTTTAATTGGAGTGTTACATCTGCATCTTCAGCAGCGTATTCTTTTATTTCCTCTAATGCGACTTCGCGCATCGACTTTTGGTTTTTTCCTTTTTTTCCAATTAAGTCTTCAATAGGCTTTGGGGAATATTTCAAATAAGTTTCGGCCAGAATATCCATATTATGGCGCATATCTGGATTGATCAGATAATGAGCAATCATGGTGTCGAATAATTTTCCTTCTACAGTAATGTCATAGTTGGAAAGTATTTTTAAATCATATTTCAAATTTTGTCCAATTTTCTCAATGTTCTCATTTTCAAAAAAAGGAATAAACTTTTCTATCAGCGCTTTTGCCTCATCCTGATTTTCTGGAAATGGAACATAAAATCCTTTTCCTTTTTCGAAGGAGAAAGAAATTCCCACTAATTCAGCATGCAAGGCATCTAGTCCAGTAGTTTCCGTGTCAAAGCAAACAGAAGTTTGTTTTAATAAATTTTGCAACAATAATTTTAGCCCTAAATCTCCTTGAATAATCTGATAAGAATGTTCAGTATCGGCTAAGGTGTTGTAGTATTTATGGTGGGTTTCTTCAGAAGATTCATCAGAAATTGCACTACCAAAAAGATCAAACTGGTCATCGTTTTTTTGTTGGGCTTTTTTGGGTTGGTCGGAATCATCAGTAGGCTTGCTTGCAGTTGCTGTTCCTCCTTTTTTAAATATAGCATCAAACTGCTCAGCCATTCGTCTAAATTCTAGCTCATTAAAAAGAGCGTCAGTTTTTTCAACATCTGGAGTGGATAATTCATAATCCTTTTCATCAAAAACAACTGGGCAATCGAGTAGGATAGTTGCTAAAGTTTTAGATAAAATACCTTTCTCTTTGTTAGCCTCGATGTTTTCTTTCATCTTTCCTTTTAGCTTGTCTGTATTAGCCAAAAGGTTTTCCATTGATCCGTATTCTTTCAAGAATTTCTTAGCGGTAACTTCTCCCACACCGGGTAATCCGGGAATGTTGTCTGCTGCGTCGCCCATCATTCCTAGAAAGTCAATTACTTGTTCCGGTCTCTCAATTTGGAATTTTTCCAATACTTCTGGAACCCCCCATATTTCTATACCATTACCCATTCGGGCCGGTTTGTACATGAATATATTTTCAGAAACTAGTTGCGCAAAATCCTTGTCAGGAGTGACCATAAAGACTTTATAGTTCTCTTTTTCGGCTTGTTTTGCAATAGTTCCTATCAAATCATCGGCTTCATAGCCTTTGACTTCTATAATAGGAATGTGCATAGCTTTCAATAAGGATTGAATGTATGGAACGGCAATCTTAATGGCTTCAGGGGTTGCATCACGATTTGCTTTATACTCTGGGAATATCTCATTTCTTAATTGGCTTCCGCCATTATCAAAAGCAACTGCCAAATGATCTGGTTTTTCTCTTTTGATAACATCCATCAAGGAGTTCATAAAACCCATAATGGCCGAAGTATCCATTCCTTTAGAATTGATTCTTGGGTTTTTTATAAAAGCGTAGTACCCGCGGAAAATTAAAGCATAAGCATCGAGTAGAAAGAGACGTTTTTGTTCTGACATGATTGTGATTTTGTAAAGATTTCAAAAGTACAAAACTTAAAAGATAAAGATGGAACGGATTTTAATATTTCTAAAAATCGGTATGGTAATTTCATGATTTTGAAATTTTTTAGCAAGCAAATACTATTTGTAGGGCGTTTGTTACTTTCATTCTTGAAACAGATTTGGTTTAAAATCAGACAGTTATATTTGTAGTATTTAGATGATAATTTAATTGATTTTAACGTTTTAAGTTAAATAAATATGCGTTTTGTCGACGTAATGTGTATTTGGTCGATATATTGTATATGTTTGTAAAGCGGTTTTATGGCTCGTCGGGCTTAGATATAAATTATAATATGCATGTTATGAAAAACAATTACTCTGCTAAAAAGGTATTACTAGCCTTAATGTTATTTTTTATTGTAATAACTACAAATATGTTTGCTCAAGTAGGTATTGGAACAACAAGTCCAAGTGCATCTTCTATGTTAGATATCACATCGACAACACAAGGAATGCTCACGCCACGAATGACAACTGCTCAGAAGATTGCAATTGTTTCTCCTGCTAATGGATTAATGGTTTATGATACAGATTTAAAAGGTTTGTCGTATTATGATTTACCTGCAGCGACATGGGTTAATAATTCTCAAGGAAGAAGCAACTTTAAGCGTATCAAATCTACAGATGTTCTAGCGACTGTTCTTGCTGCCGAAAAAACAGCTGGAGGCGGCACAAAATACGTTTTAGACTCTCAAACTTTATACGAAATAAATGGTACGGTCATGGTTGATTTACCTATTGAGTTAAATAATGCTTATGTGGTAGGGTTAGATTCTAGTGATGATAAATTAGTTAAATCATCAGGAGATTTATTTGTAGGTACAACAGGAGGTTCTATAAGACTATTAACTTTGGTTGCTACTGCAGGTAATGTTTTTAATATTATAGGTACAGGTTCAATTGGTGCAGGCACGCAGACTCAAAACTTAATTTTAAGAGATGGTATTATTGCAAGTTCCTCAAATGTAGGTAAAATCGAAAATTTTGCCTTAGTATTTGTTAGTATTGTACAGTTTGCTAGTAATACAACTGGAATTGTTTATAAGGACATCAGTAAGTTGTTATTGAGTAATATGGGTTGGTTCGGGAATAATAGTGGGACCTACGAGACGTTCCAAGGAACTTTTGGACTATTAGGAAAAACAGGAGGGTTTAGTGAAGTAGTAGGTGCGAAAATTGGTGTTGATGTTTCTTCAAATCCTACAATTTCAGGTGATGGAATGATGAGTGAAGTAGTTTTTACAGGAACTTTAACTACCGGACAATATGTAAAAGGATATACAACTGGAAGTTATGTAGGTTATAATTTTAATAATAAATGGGTTATTACTTGTCCGGGGATACCTGTTGAAGGGGATGCGGTAGCAGTAGGGGATGCTAGTAACGATTTGGGAGTAGGTACCGGTTCTTCAACTACACTAAACACAAGTACTGCAACCAAATTAACAGGGGCAACAGTATCAAACAACTTGTATCGGTTTTCTAGGGGAGGTGTTGATAATAGATTACAATACTTAGGTAATAAAAAAAGATATTTTAAAATAAGTGGAGCTTCCTCTTTTCAGGCTAGTGCAAATTCAACAATATATATATTTTACATTGCAAAAAATGGGGTAGTAATCAATCAATCGAAGGTTTATGTAAGTTCTAATTCAACGTCTGACGTGCTTGCGGTACCTTTTCAATCAATTGTTGAGCTGGCCCCTAATGATTATGTCGAGGTTTTTGCGCAACGATTTAATGGTACTGGTAATATATTGACAGTATCTATGAATCTTATAGTAAATTAAAGTACTTGGTTTAGTTAGCAAGAAAGGTTAGTGTGATTGAACATGCTAACCTTTTTTGTTTTTCGTGTTATTAAATCATGACTTTTGTGTTTTTAGTTAAATTTTGATTAATTTCAAGAGAAGCTATGTTCTTAATTTGTTATTTTGTCAAAAAAAATAATTATAATGATTTTTCGTATCGTGTTTTTAAGTCTTGTCCTTATTATAATAGAGCTTTATGCATTTCAAGCATTAAGAACATTAATTAAGCTAAAATGGGTTTTAGTATCTTATCAGATTATTAGTGTATTGGTTTTTATATTTATTGTTTATTCTGTTATGCAATTTGATCGCTCTGTGGGCCAAACGAAGCAGACGATGTTTACAATGGGTTTAGTGCTTTTAGTTTATGTTCCTAAAATGGTATTGACTCTAGTATTACTTGGAGAAGATCTATTTAGATTAGGTACCGGATCCATAAATTATTTTATAGAAAATAATGATAAAGCAGCCTTTTTTGCCTCGAGAAGAAAATTTGTAAGTCAGGTTGGGCTAGGATTAGCAGCAGTCCCATTTATGTCTTTAATATATGGAATAACCATTGGGAGGTATAATTATAAGGTAATAAAACAACGCATCTTTTTCCCAGATTTGCCAGATGCTTTTGATGGTTTTACCATTACACAAATATCAGATGTTCACAGTGGTAGTTTTGATAATCCAGAGAAGATTAATTATGCAATCGATTTGGTAAATGAACAGAATTCTGATATGATTTTGTTTACCGGTGATATTGTCAACACAGATGCTAAGGAAATGCATCCTTGGTTAGAAACCTTCAATAGAATTAAAAAACACGAGTACGGTAAGTATTCTGTTCTTGGAAATCACGATTATGGTGAGTATGTTACTTGGCCGACAGAGGCGGCTAAAGAAGACAATTTTCAGGCGATAAAAAATCTTTATGGACAAATTGATTTTAAGTTATTATTGAATGAGCATACCTATATAGAGAAAGGCAATGATAAAATTGCATTAATAGGAGTGGAGAATTGGGGGCAAAATTTTAAAAAAGCGGGTGATATTAATTTGGCTTCACAAGGGGTGCATCAAGATGATTTTAAAATCTTAATGAGCCATGATCCAAGTCATTGGGATTACGAAATCAAAAACCATGAAAAGAATTTTCACTTAACACTCTCTGGTCATACGCACGGGATGCAATTTGGAATTGAAATTCCAGGTTATTTTAAGTGGAGTTTAGCTCAATACGTTTATACGCAATGGGCTGGTTTGTATGAAAACCTAGGAAGATATGTTTATGTAAATAGAGGATTTGGCTTTCATGCTTATCCTGGCAGGGTTGGAATAATGCCCGAAATTACGGTCATTGAACTAAAAAAAGGTAAGAATGTAGCATAATTAGTTAAAAATGCTACATTTGTACTTTAATGTCTGTTTTTTAAGTAGATTTAAAAATTAAATTCGTTGGTTTTATGTCAAAATTTGGAGAACTTATAAGCGCACAAGTGCCTGTGTTGTTAGATTTTTACACAGATTGGAATGAGTCATCTGTTTCTATGCATCCTGTAATAAGAGATGTGGCAGCAGCCCTTGGCGACAAGGCAAAGGTTATTAAGATTGATGTCGATAAAAATCAGCAATTAGCTGATGCTTTAAGAATTAAAGGGCTTCCTACTTTAATGATTTATAAGGAAGGTCAAATGATTTGGAGACAATCAGGTGAGCTAGATGCTAATACTCTTATCAGTATAGTACAAGAGCAATTGTAATACTTTTTCTTCTGTTGTCATATAACTTCACATCTGAAGTTGTTTTTATCTAAATAATCTAAGACTTTTGGCAGTGTATATTCTAGGTTTTTGAATGCTTTTACACTGTCATGAAATACAATTATACTTCCTGGTTTTATATTCGAGGTGACATTTTTTAAACATCTTTCTTTTGTGATTGTTTGATCAAAATCAGCACTTAGAACATCCCACATAATTATTTTGTACCCTTTGTTTTTTAATTTTTTTGCTTGTATGGATTTAATTTTTCCATAGGGAGGGCGAAAGAGTTTAGAGGCTGAGTTACTGGTTCCAATTGTGTGGTTTTTAATCGAATTAGCACAAAGTGAAACATTGGCGCTATAGTCATCTGAGGAAGTTTGCCATCCGTTTAAATGATTGAAAGTGTGATTGCCTATGGCATGTTTCTTCTGTATTAATTTTTCAAAAATAGAGAGGTGGGCTTCAATGTTTTTTCCAATGCAGAAAAAAGTTGCTTTGGCGTTGTACAAATCTAGCTGTTCCATAACCCATTCCGTAATTTCTGGAGTGGGGCCGTCATCAAATGTCAAGTAAACTTTATTTTCAGTATTTGGCAAGTCCCATATATAGTGAGAGAATAATTTCTTGATTAGTGAATGTGTTTTAATCCAGTAAAAACTCATCTTGGTATTTGTTTGGATCAAAATTAAAAAAAAATGCAGCAAAATTTCTAAATTTTGCTGCATTTTTTAAAAGATATTTATGGGGCTACTTTATTCTCTTTCGCGTCCGAAACGTTCGAACATTTGAATATAAGTATTAAATACAGTTCTATTTTTATTATAGAAATTCAAGTCTCCATTTTCTTTCATTACTTGCAATAAGCTTCTGTAGCGTTCAAGGTCTGTGATAATATCAACAGCTAAGCTTGATTGTTCTGAAGAGCTTAATTTACTGTAGTAATTAAGGTTGTCTTTGTATTTTGCCATTAATTTTTCTAAGAGATCTTGTGCTTTGGTTTTTTCACCCACTTGGTAATACCCTTTTGTAAAAGGTTCTACTAAGGAGTAATAGCCAAATTTATCCAATGGCATTTTTGTCATAGACAATTCAATAATCTTTTTTGCCTTATCGAATTTTCTTTCTACAATCAATTGATCCATTAATCGAGCAAGATTTGTTCTGTATGTAATACTCTCGCGTCTCGTTTCAGGGTCATGGTAAATTTTGTCGCTATCGCTATTACCCCAATCCCATTTCATAACATTGTTGTACATTTTGTCAGAATCAATTTGTCCCATGTCTAATGGGCTACCATCTTTAGAGATTACATTTTTTACAGGAACTAATTTATAGACCATTCCGTCGAGTTGCAGGTAGTTTTTCATCCAGATGTAGTCATCATCATCAAAAGAACCAGCGCTAAAGTAGATGGGTCTTTTCCAATCGTTGTTGGCTACGATGTCAAGCATCATTAATCGGTTTTTATACAAAGCGTTCCCTTTGATGTCGATGTCAATATAAGGTACAATTGAGTCATAATATTTAGGTGCAACTACCTTGTTTTGTATGATTGCATTTTTATCAACAGGAATTCTGATTTTATTAGTTGGATAAAAATGAATCGTTTGTCCGTTTTGCATACCAACAGTAGATTTTGGATTTTTAATGAAGTCCATTAAATCTTTGACGTCCCATCTGCTTTCTGTTTTTGGAATGTGCGCAACGTAATCCAATTTGTCCCCTACATACTGATCGTGTGTAAAAGAGATTGGTAATGGTTCAGCTTCGTATGTTTTCATTTTCATTTGGTCGATATACCAATCGGTCATAAAAAGACTAGTATTTACAATTTTAACGTCAGTCCTTACGTGTTCTATTTCCTGTGCGTACCACAATGGGAAAGTGTCATTGTCACCTATGGTAAATAGAATTGCATTAGGATCACAGGAGTTAAGATATGCTTTTGCCATTGCAGTTGCCGTATATTTTCCTGAACGGTCATGATCGTCCCAATTTTGGGACGCCATAAGCACAGGAGCTGCTAGTATGCTTGCAGCAATAATTATTGGCCCTGCTATTTTTGGGGCTAAATATTTTTGGGCACTTTCATAAAGCGCATACACTCCAAATCCTATCCAAATCGCGAAAACATAAAAAGAACCCACTAAGGCATAATCGCGCTCTCGTGGTTCAAAAGGTCTTTCATTTAGATAGATTTTTAAAGCAATACCAGTGAATAAGAATAAAGTCAATAAGACGTAGAAGCTTTTGCGGTCTTTAGTGGCATGATACATTAATCCGATAAGTCCCAAAAGGAATGGGAGAAAGTAATAGGTATTACGTCCTTTGTTCTGTAGGACATCAGCGGGTAAATTATCTTGTGAGCCTAGGTGTAACTCATCCATAAATTTTATGCCGCTAATCCAGTTTCCGTCTAGACTATCGTATCTTCCTTGGTTGTCATTTTGACGTCCAACAAAGTTCCACATCAAGTACCTCCAATACATATAGCCAAACTGGTATTCGAACATAAAACTCAAATTGTCTACTGTTGTTGGTTTTTCTATTATCAAATAGTCTCCGTAACTTTTTAGGAATTTTACATAGCCATCATTGTCGATCTGCTTTTGAGCGTAGGCAGTTCTAAACTCTGCAACCGTTTTTCTGATTTCATTCTTTAATTGCCCAATCGCTTTATTATAGTCTTCTTCAGACAATTGATTTACATCAATTCCGTATTTGGCTAAGTCTTCTTCATAAGGGTAATCAGGATTTAGTTCGAATTCAGGAGCATCTGTAAAGTTCATATAATTAGCTATATGATCGGTACTCCACATTCTAGGCAAAATCGTTTTGTGATTGTCATCGCTATTTTGCACAGCATTTTTAAAATTATTTACAATTTCATATTTCCCAGTTTTATAATTTCTTTCGTAGTTGGGAGCTTTGTCAAGATATGGGTTGTTTTTGTCTAAACCTGCAAAAACTTCGGTGTACTGAGGGCCGTAAAACAAAGGGTTAGACCCATATTGTTCTCTATTGTAATAAGCGAGTACCTCACGTGCATCTGACGGTTTGTTTTCATTGATGTTCACATTGGCATTAGCACGAATAGGTAACATCGTCCAGGTTGAAAATCCAATTAAGACGAACAGAATACATAAAATCAACATATTGTAGGTTACAAGACCTTTGTTGTTAGTGTATTTTAAGCTGAAATAAAATGCGGCCGCAAGAAGGACAGTAACTAGAATAGTTCCAGAGTCAAAAGGCATTCCTAAGGCATTAACCGTAAAAACCTCTGTTGACGCAAAGAAAGACATCGTTAATGGTAGAAGTAGTTTGAATATAAATAACAGTATGGAAATAACTACAACATTAGCAATGATGAAGTTTTTTATAGTAACTGTTTTGTAATGCTTAAAGAAATACAATAGTCCGATTGAAGGAATTGTTAAAAGGGCCATAAAGTGCACTCCAAATGACAGCCCAATTACTAGTGAAATGATCAATAACCATCGATTTCCTCTTGGTGAATCCATGTCTTGTTCCCAGCGTAAACCCAGCCAAAAAAGTAAGGATATAAAAAGAGAGGCCATAGCGTAAACTTCAGCTTCTACAGCATTGTACCAAAAACTATCAGAATAAGTATAGGCCAAAGCGCCAACAAAGGAGCTCCCTAGAATTACAATAGCGTTACTTGTGTTTAATTGTGTTGTCTCGTCTTCTTTTAGATTTGGTTCCGTTGTTCTCGAAATTAATTTTTTCAAGATCATCGATGAAGACCAAAATAAGAATAAAATAGTAAAGGCACTTGAAACGACAGAAGTCATATTCACCATTAAGGCGATATGTTCGTTATCAGAAGCAAACATTGCAAAGAAGGCACCAATCATTTGGAACAAAGGTGCTCCGGGAGGATGGCCTACTTCAAGTTTTGCGGCGGTAGCGATATATTCTCCGCAATCCCAGAAACTCATTGTGGGTTCAACCGTAAGGGTATAAGTTATTAATGCGATGACAAATGTAAACCAACCTATGATCGTATTCCATTTATTGAAATTGAATGGCGCCTTATTCATGTATTGAAATTTAGTTATATTTTAAGTTACAAAGAAAATGTTTTTTTATTTAAGGCAGGAAAGATTATCGAAAATTTCTGTCAAACTATTTATTTTGGTAACATATTGGTTTTTAGTAATTTTCAATTTGAAGGTGATTTGATTTGATTTTTTTTGTGTGTTTTTTGAATAAAAAGTTCAAAAAAGTTTGCACAACCTGAATTTTATTATAAATTTGCACTCGCTAAGCAGCACTGATGGTCTATGGTGTAATGGTAACACAACTGTTTTTGGTGCAGTCGTTCAAGGTTCGAGTCCTTGTAGACCAACAAAAGCCTCTCAATATGAGAGGCTTTTTTTTGGAGTAATTTTAAACTCCGGAAATCACATTTTGTCCAGTTTGAAAGCGCTGTCTAAAATAAAGTGACTTTATATTTTGAAAGTGACTACGGGTCTTATCGCATGGTTTACTAAGT
The DNA here is from genome assembly GCF_058725285.1 of Flavobacterium sp. DW-iso2. Lineage (NCBI taxonomy): Bacteria > Pseudomonadati > Bacteroidota > Flavobacteriia > Flavobacteriales > Flavobacteriaceae > Flavobacterium > Flavobacterium sp. DW-iso2. Next base: position 90,152 of record NZ_JBZXDY010000002.1, read on the forward strand.
CTTCGCCAATGCTTCCTGTGAAAAAGTGAGCTAAGCCTGTTCTTCCGTGGGTGCATAGTCCTATCAAATCAGCATTTATAGTTTTAGAGAAGTTAATGATTCCTTTTTCGATATTTACGTCATTATAAATATGAGTGGAGTAGTTAGTAATTTTAAAATCGGCTATGAAATCATTCATTATTTTTTCTGAAAGGGCAGTGGATTTGAAACTATTGGGGGTGCAAATCATTACTAAGTTCAATTTTGCATCAAATATTTTGCTAAAGGCAAGCATTTTTTCGAATGGTTTTTTTATTTCTTTGGAAAAATCCGATGCGAAAACAAAGTTGGTTCCTTTCAATTCGGGGGAGTCTTTTTTAATTACCAGCACCGGAACTTCTGAGAGTCGAACTACTTTTTCTGTATTTGAGCCAATTAATATTTCTTCGATACCAGAAACTCCATGAGACCCCATGACTATTAAATCTGTTTTGTGCTCACTACTAAAGGATAGGATTCCGTCAAATGCTTTTTCAAATTTCACAAATTCAGTTACTTGTATTCCTTTTAGATAGTCATTGTCTTTTAATTTTAGGAGCGTTTCGTTTGCTTTCTTAATGAATAGCATCACTTCAGGGATGCTTGCGGCTCCTGTTATAGCGTCATTCATTTGATTTGGAATTTCTAACATATGGAGTAGAAGTATTTCAGAATTGCTTTTTTTTGCAATTTGTGCGGCGACTTTTAATGCGTTTTCTGCATGTGCTGAAAAATCGGTTGGGACTAAAATTCGTTTCATGAATAAATGGATTAAATTAGGAAAAAATTCTTGATTTTCTTGCTTGTATAAAGATAAGAATTATTTTAACAGCAGTCAATCAATTAAATTTATAAAAAAAACACTATATTTGCACCGTTATTTATTAAAATCTAGATAATGAGGGGACTAAATGTCCCCTCTTTTTATAAAAAATATGACATTTAAAGAAAAAGTAAATTTATTGTTGACTGAAGCTCTTGTAGAAAAGCCATCGCTTTTCTTGATAGACCTTACCATCACTGATGCTTTTAAGGTTATTATAACTTTAGACGATGACAATGGTGTGGTATTACAGGACTGTATCGATATCAGTCGCATGATAGATGCTAGTTTAGACAGAGAAGAGCAGGATTATTCTATGGAAGTGGCCTCAGCAGGGGTTTCTTCTCCATTGAAAAAGATCAGGCAATACAAGAAAAATATAGGTAGAACATTGATTGTGAAAACTAATACAGAAAATATAGAAGCAGAATTAGTGGAAGCTAATGATGATTTTGTAATTTTGTCGTGGAAAGCAAGAGAACCTAAAAAGATAGGTAAAGGAAAAGAGACGGTTGAAAAGACGTTGCAAATCCCTTACGGAGATATAAAAGAAGCAATTGTTACAGTAACATTTTAATTAAAGAATTCGCATGGAAAATTTAGCATTAATCGATTCATTCTCAGAGTTTAAAGATGATAAACTTATTGATCGTGTAACGCTTATGGCAATTTTGGAAGATGTATTTAGAAATGCATTGAAGAAAAAATACGGTTCAGATGATAATTTCGATATTATTATAAATCCTGATAAAGGAGATATGGAAATTTGGAGACGAAGAGTTATTGTTGCGGACGAAGATTTAGATTTTGAAAACGAAGAAATTACTTTAACAGAGGCAAGAAAAATTGAAGCCGATTTTGAAATTGGTGAAGAAGTTTCTGAAGAAGTAAAATTAATAGATTTAGGAAGAAGAGCTATTTTGGCTTTACGCCAAAACCTTATTTCTAAAATACATGAACACGACAATACAAATCTTTACAAACAATTTAAGGATTTAATTGGAGAAATTTATACTGCCGAAGTACATCACGTAAGACCTAGAGTTGTAATTTTGGTGGATGATGAAGGAAATGAAATTGTTTTACCAAAAGAAAAACAAATTCAATCTGATTTTTTCCGTAAAGGAGATAACGTTCGTGGGATAATTGAAAGCGTTGAATTAAAAGGAAACAAACCTCAAATTATTATGTCTAGAACTTCTGAGAAGTTTTTAGAGAAATTGTTTGAACAAGAAATTCCTGAAGTTTTTGACGGTTTGATTATGGTTAAAAACGTAGTAAGAATTCCAGGTGAAAAAGCAAAAGTAGCTGTAGAAACTTATGACGATAGAATTGATCCAGTAGGTGCCTGTGTAGGTATGAAGGGATCACGTATCCACGGAATTGTTCGTGAATTAGGAAATGAAAATATAGATGTTATTAATTATACAAGTAACATTCAATTATATATTACGAGAGCGCTAAGTCCTGCAAAAGTATCTTCAATTAAGATAAATGAAGAAACTAAAAGAGCAGAGGTTTTCTTGAAATTAGAAGAAGTTTCAAAAGCGATTGGTAGAGGTGGACACAACATTAGATTAGCTGGTCTTTTGACAGGTTATGAGTTAGATGTTATTCGTGAAGGAGATGTTGCTGGCGCAACTGCCGATGAAGATGATGTTGAATTAACAGAGTTTTCAGATGAAATCGAAAGCTGGGTTATTGAAGAATTTGCGAAAATTGGTTTAGATACTGCAAAAAGTATCTTAAAACAAGACGTAGACGATTTAGTAAGAAGAACAGACCTAGAAGAGGAAACGATTCTAGATGTAATGAGAATATTGAAAGAAGAGTTTGATAGTTAGTCAATGAATCTTCAACGATAAACATGCCGCTTTACAATTAATTCTTGCTCGATAGATATCGAGTTGGGAGTAAAGCGAGGAATAACAAAAAAGGTAATAATAAAAAGGTTTTATGTCTGAAGAGAGAATTATTAGAATAAACAAAGTTTTAAGGGAATTGAATATTTCTTTGGAAAGAGCTGTGGATTATCTAAAAGATAAAGGGATTGCTATTGAAGCAAACCCAAACACAAAAATTTCTAATGATGTATACAATGTCTTGTGCGGTCAATTTGCGGGTGACAGAGGTAAAAAAGAGGCTTCAAAAGAAGTAGGAGAAGAGAAAAAGAAAGAGAAAGAGGCTTTACGTGTTGAGAGAGAGAAAGAAATCGAAGACAAGCGTAAGCACGACGAAGAGATTCTTAAAAAACAACAAGAAGTTGTAAAAGCGAGAGCTGTTATAGCGGGACCTGTTCAAGTAGGGAAAATTGATCTTAATCCTAAAAAAGCGGCTGCTGCTCCAGTACCAGTTACGCGAACTCCTGAGGCCCGTCCTGTTGTTGCTGAAAAAATTGAAGCGCCTAAAGCTAAAACTTCGACAGAAAAACCAGTTGTAAAAGAAACGGTTGAGGAAAAAGTTGTTTCTGACAAAAAAGAGGTGAAAGCCGTTGTCGAAACTAAGGAGCCAGTAAAAGAGCCAGTAAAGGAACCAGTAAAAGGAGATAAAAAAGTTGTTGTTTCGGAAGAAAAGGCAGCTCCAAAAACGGATGAAGCTCCGGTTGAGGAAGCTATTACAACTCAATATCAGAAATTATCGGGTACTAAATTAACTGGTCAAACTATTGATTTGTCTCAGTTTAATAAGCCGAAGAAGAAAAAAGAAGAGCCAAAAATCACTCCAAATAAGCCAGGCGCTGCCGGTGCTGCTGGAGCGGCTAATAAAAATAAACGCAAGAGAATTGCTCCTAAACCAGGTACACCTAGAGTTCCAGGTGCTCCAAATCCTAATAAGATTACGCCAAATACTGGCGGAGGCGGTGGTTTTAACGCGAATAGAAGTTCAAGACCTGGATTCGTAAGAGGAAATAGACCTGCAATTGTAGCAAAAGTGGAGCCTACGGAAGAGGAAGTAAAAAACCAAATTCGTGAAACTTTAGAAAAACTTCAAGGTAAAAAAGGAGGTAAATCTAAGGCAGCTAAATACAGAAGAGACAAAAGAGATACGCACCGTCAGAAATCTGATGATGAGCAAAGAGCAATAGAAGAAGGAAGTAAAACCATTAAGGTTACAGAGTTCGTAACTGTTGGTGAAATTGCCATCATGATGGATGTGCCTATTACAAAAGTGATCGGTACTTGTATGTCTCTTGGAATCATGGTAACCATGAATCAACGTCTTGATGCAGAAACGTTAACAATTGTAGCGGATGAATTTGGGTATGAAGTTGAATTTATCACTGTAGATATTGAGGATTCTATAACTGTTGTTGAAGATAGGGAGGAAGATTTAGTTTTTAGAGCTCCTATTGTTACTGTAATGGGTCACGTCGATCACGGTAAAACATCTTTGCTGGATTATATCCGTAAGGAAAATGTTATCGCTGGTGAATCAGGAGGTATTACGCAGCACATCGGTGCATACGGAGTAACTTTAGATAATGGTCAAAAAATTGCTTTCTTAGATACACCAGGTCACGAGGCGTTTACTGCGATGCGTGCACGTGGTGCTCAAGTAACAGATATTGCTATTATTGTAATTGCTGCAGATGATGATATCATGCCGCAAACTAAAGAGGCTATAAGTCATGCTCAGGCAGCAGGAGTGCCAATTATATTCGCTATCAATAAAATAGATAAACCAAATTCAAATCCTGAAAAAATTAAAGAGAAATTAGCAGGTATGAATTTACTTGTAGAAGACTGGGGTGGTAAATTCCAATCTCATGATATCTCAGCAAAAGTGGGTACAGGTGTAAAAGAATTGTTGGAAAAAGTTTTATTAGAAGCAGAAATTTTAGATTTAAAATCGAATCCTAATAAAGAGGCACAAGGAACAGTAGTTGAAGCCTTTTTAGATAAAGGTAAAGGATATGTTTCTACTATATTAGTTCAACATGGTACTCTTAAAGTTGGAGATTATATGTTGGCTGGTAAACATCATGGTAAAATTAAAGCCATGCATGATGAAAGAGGTAATATTGTTACCATAGCAGGTCCTTCTACTCCAGTATCGGTGTTAGGTCTTGATGGTGCAGCAACAGCGGGTGACAAGTTCAATGTATTCGAAGACGAAAAAGAAGCAAAACAAATTGCATCTAAACGTTCTCAATTAATGCGTGAACAATCTGTTCGTACACAGCGTCATATTACATTGGATGAAATTGGTCGTCGTATTGCTTTAGGTCAATTTAAAGAATTGAACGTGATCCTTAAAGGAGATGTTGATGGTTCTGTTGAAGCATTATCTGATTCGTTTTCTAAATTATCTACTGAAGAAATTCAAATTAACATTATACATAAAGGTGTTGGAGCGATTACTGAAACTGACGTTATGTTGGCTTCTGCTTCAGATGCGATCATTATCGGATTTAATGTTCGTCCTGCAGGTAATGCAAGACAGCTTGCTGATAAAGAAGAAATCGATATCCGTTACTATTCTATTATCTATGCAGCAATCGATGACTTGAAAGATGCAATGGAAGGAATGCTAGCTCCTGAGATGAAGGAAGAAATTCTAGGTACTGCCGAAATTAGAGAGATATTTAAAATCTCTAAAGTGGGATCAATCGCAGGTTGTATGGTTATGGATGGCAAAATAGCTAGAAATGCTAAAATTAGAATTATTCGTGATGGTGTTGTAGTCCACTCAGGTGAGCTTAGTGCTTTGAAACGTTTCAAGGATGATGTTAAAGAAGTAGCTAAAGGTTACGATTGTGGTATCCAAATTAAAGGGTATAATGACATTGAAGAAAGAGATGTTATTGAAGCGTACCATGAAGTAGCAATCAAAAAGAAATTGAAATAAAACTCAATTACTTATATAATTTAAAAATCCCGATTCTTCGGGATTTTTTTTATTTTAGACTTAAATTATTTATTTATGAAAGCACTTTTGATGTCTCTTTGTTTGTTTATCGATTAATGCGCAAAATGATAGTCATTATTTAATATCTCTTGAGAAGGACAGTAATAAGGAAATTGAAAGCGATTTTTATATTAACAATATTTACGATGGGAGACAATTCAAAGAAGATATTGGAATTGCGCAAAAATCTATTACGAATTCTAAAGTTCCGGTAAACTTTAAAAGGCCTTTTGTAGATGAGTTGGCTAGTTTCTTAGCAGTAATTTATCCAAAAAAAACAGGGTAAGAAACCAATATCTATTCGAGTCAATGAAATTTTTGTTTCTGAAGTAACCACGTCCAATCAAGAGACTGGTTATGCGACTGTTGTTTTGGATATAATTGATAGAAAAGAGAATAAGGATTATATTATCGGAACATATACTTCAACAATTTCAGAGGTAGGTTTTGATGTTACTGCTAAACATGATGAACGTGTCATTTTGGCTATTAAAAACTGTTTTGATGATTATAAAAAGTCAAATGAAACTTATAAAATACCCGTTGAATTCGATTCCAGTGCAGCACTTGATTCTACAGATAATTTTGATTTAAGTAAAAAGGAGGTTTATGTAAATTTTAATGACCTTAATACTGGGGAGGTTTTAGATTTAGATGATTATCGGATAACTAAATATAAGGAGGGGAATTGTCTTTTGAATAGTCGTAACGGAAGAGTCGAAACTAAATTCTTTGGTTTCAGTGATGGGCTTAGTTTTTATATAAATTCATCTAGATTTTCAACTGTGAGATTTTATTTTAAAACTGAAATAATGGGGGATTATTATTTTATTAATGAAGTTAGTTGTAATACGGTCGATTTTGCTGCAATAAGAAGTTCCTTTGGATTATTAGGGATGTTGTTAACTCTTGATCCATCTGAATTATCCGTTCCTTTACTTCTTGATAGGATAACGGGTAACCCGATTTTTTTGACTAATAGATATATTATTAACATGCTTTCTTCTGATAAAGAATTGCTAAAAGAATATAGAAAATCAGAACGAACAGTCGTTGATAAAAAACGTATTTATAAAAAGTATTTTAATGTTATATAAATTTTTTAGTGAGTTGTTTTTAGAGAATTATTAGTGTTTGTTTTTTATCAAAGAATATATTCGAATGATATTACGTGTTTTACTTAGTGCCGCTCATAATTTTTATGCTAAACGGTTCATACTTTAGTCAAGATGATTTTAGTGATTAATCACATTCAGTAGACGAGATGTATATTTTAAAAATAGAGGTAGGAAATTAATCAATTTGCTAGAGAGAATAACATAAGGTGTTTTACCGGTTAATCTAGATCAAGTTTTAATTTTATAATGTTAGTTGTTTCTTGTTCAAAATAAAAGTAAGTTAATTCTTATATATTATGTGGTATAAAAAAGGAGAAAAATGATCCGATATAAACAAATCATTATATTTTATTCTCAAAAAATTTTAAGCAGGAAATATGTTTAATGAAGTCATTTTAGATTTTCCATTCTTATAGAAAAAGTAGCAATATTAAAGAATACAATCTATTTTTTAATCATACTTTAGGTTAAAAAGTAGCAATTAATGTTTTTTTAAAGGATCATATTTATTTTTTATTTTAAAAATAAATTTGAAAAGGAGTACAAAAAATTAGATAGAAAGCAGTTATTTCATAGGTAGGGTTTTCAAATTACTGATCAAAAACGGATTTATTAAATACTAAACTAGTAGTAATTAATAATTTATTGGATGGCTTTTTTCCTTTATAAAAATGGTTACGAAATAACCTTGATAATTATTTATGGGCCTTATTATAGTAGTGATTTGATATGTAAATCTAACTATTGAATAGATAGCATAAATAGGGCGGGCCAGTTCGATATGTCGACAATTTTAGTGCAGATTTACAATCTGTGCCCACAGACAAGGATATTGGGAGCTTTCTTAAAGTAGAAGCCACTTCATTACGAAGTGGCTTTAGTGCTTTTATTTATAATTTTAAATCTTTTAAAGAAAGTCTGAAGTCCTTAGATAGTATATATAACTTTTGTGGCTGGTTTGTAAATCTGGTATTCTGATAGGAAATGGTTTCTAATTAATACAAGACTTTATTAAAGGATGGTGTATTATGCGAATGTCATAGGCTTGGTGCTCTTAACAACTAACAAACAAAGCATATAAAATAAGGAGCTGCTCAAACTGATTTTTTGTTTTTAAGGACTAATTGAGTTGTGAAATATGCCAAAAATAATAGTGATTTTTGTTGTTGTCATTGATTTGTTAAGGCCTATCATAAGGAAATTTCACGGTGAGTCGAATATGTCAACAACGGTAGTTCAAATTTGCAATTCGAGGGATCACACGACGTAGTAGAAGCGGAGTAAAAAGAAGAAACCACTTCATTTCGAAGTGGTTTTAGTGTTTTATTTAGTTGTTGTGACTTTCGTAAGCAGAACGTTTTTCTATTCTTTTTATTTCTGCGGTTTTATTAAATAAGCGTTTTCGTACTTTCTACGTATTTCGATTAAATTGCGTTCTGCTTCGATCTTAGTTCTAAAGTTGCCGATCCAAACTTTATAATTAGGAGTGTTGAATACTATTGTGCCATCGAGATCTGCAAAATCTTGTTTGCAATCGTTTAATGTCTTTTTTGCTTTATCATTATCGCCACTGAAGACTTGAATTTTATAGCGCTCATTTACAGCTATTGAAGCATTTATTTTTCTTTTTTCATTTAATAGTTGCTCAAATTTAGGATCTTGAGAAATGGTAAGGTTTCGGTCTTGTGCTTTTAAATTACTGGATAGTACACTCAGTATAAAGGAGTAATAAAAGATATTTTTTATTGTAATAATTCTCATAACGTAGTGGTTTTTAGGCAAAAATAGTATTTAATGGATGAATGGAAAGCATAATTATTATTTAGAATAGTTATAAATTGAAATTAAGATTATTTTAAGGTTTTGAGAATAGTTTCTAAGTCGTATTTTTGTCGAAGTTTAAAATAAAGGAACAGTTTTTATATATGTGTTTATAGAAAAAACTGTGCCAATTTTTAGTAGATAATCATTATACTTTATGAAAAAGGTGGGTAACCATAATTCGAACTCAAGGAAACTATTTTTAAGCTTAGCTTTGATGCTAACTGTTTCCTTAACTTCATTTGCGCAAGATGCTGTTCCAGCTGCCGCAACTGAAGCTCCAGTAGCCGCTCAAGGTGGTGACCCGGTAAAGGGTAAAGAACTTTTTAATTCAAATTGTGCTGCATGTCATAAGCTTGATGTTAAGGCAACTGGTCCGGCTCTTAGGGGTATTGCTGCTAAGTATGATATGCCTTGGTTGTACAAGTGGATTAATAATAGTGCTGAGCTTATTAAGTCAGGGGATGCAAAGGCTGTAAAAGTCTATGAAGAGAATAATAAGGTCGCTATGACTGCTTTTCCTACGCTGTCGGAAGGTGATATTGATAACATTATCGCTTACACTTCTGAAGTGAAGGCTGAAGCTCCTGCTGCAGTTCCTGGCGCTGTTGTTGCTGGAGGGTCTGATCAAGGAGCTGTGTCTAATAATATAATTTTAGGTGCTCTTGCTCTTGTTATGGCTATGTTAGTGGTGATGTTATTCTTGGTGAATAACGTTTTAAGAAAAGTAGCTAAAGTAAATGGTATAGAGGTAGCGTCAAAAACGCCTACTACTCCTATTTGGAAAGCGTTTGCTAAAAATCAATTCTTAGTATTAGTTAGTGCTATATTTTTATTGTTGGCTAGTGCGTATTTTGTTTATGGTTTTTTAATGCAGGTGGGGGTAGATCAAAACTACGAACCAATTCAGCCGATACATTATTCTCATAGAATTCACGCTGGTGATAATGAGATTAATTGTAAATACTGTCACTCTGCGGCTAGAGTTAGTAAAAATGCGGGAATTCCTTCTTTGAATGTTTGTATGAACTGTCATAAAAACATTGCTGAAGTTGCTGAAAGTACTGCTACGCCAGAATACAGCAAGGCATTTTACGACGAGCAAATCCAAAAATTATATACGGCAGTGGGTTGGGATAAATCAACTCAGTCTTATACTGGAAAAACACAACCTGTAAAATGGGTTCGTATTCATAACTTACCTGATTTCGTTTATTTCAATCACTCTCAACACGTTACTGTTGCCGGGATCGAATGTCAGACATGTCACGGTCCGGTTCAGACCTATGAGATTCAAAAGCAATTTGCTCCTTTGACAATGGGTTGGTGTATTAATTGTCATAGAGTAACTGATGTTAAGATGAAAGGAAATGAATATTACACAAAAATTCATGATGAACTTTCTAAAAAATACGGTGTTGACAAGCTGACTGCAGCGCAAATGGGTGGATTAGAGTGTGGTAAATGTCACTATTAATCAAATTATTAAGATTTTAATATTTATATACAATGTCATCAAACAAAAAATACTGGAAAAGTGTTGAAGAACTAGAAAACGGTTCTATTGTTGAGGCGCTTAGAAATAACGAATTTGTTGAAGCAATTCCTACTGATGAATTTTTAGGAAGTAAAGAGGCAATGTCTTCTTCAACATCACGTCGTGACTTTTTAAAGTACGTTGGATTTAGTACTGCAGCAGCTACACTTGCTGCGTGTGAGGGTCCGGTTAACAAGTCGATTCCTTATGTGTTGCAGCCAGAGCAAATCATTCCTGGAGTAGCTGATTATTATGCTACTTCTGTTTTTGATGGTTTTGATTTTGCAAACCTACTTGTTAAAACTCGTGAGGGGCGTCCTATTAAAATAGACAATAATACTATTTCAGGAGCTAAATTTACTGCTAATGCTAGAATTCATGCATCGATATTATCGTTGTACGATAATATGCGTTTGAAAGAACCTAAAATTGGTGGTAAAGATTCAACGTGGTCTGCTGTAGATTCAAAAATTAAATCAAGTATAGTTGATGCTAAGGCAAAAGGCGGACAAGTAGTATTGTTGACTAATACTTTAGCTAGTCCATCTACTGAAAAGTTGATTAGTCAATTTATTGCTTCAAACCCAAATGGGAAACATATTATTTATGATGCTGTTTCTTCATCTGAAGCTTTAGATGCTTTTGAAACTGTTTACGGTGAAAGAGCTCTGGTTGATTATGATTTTTCAAAAGCATCGCTTATAGTTTCTGTTGGTGCTGATTTTCTTGGTGATTGGCAAGGTGGAGGGTATGATTCAGGTTATACTCAAGGCAGAGTTCCTAAGAACGGAAAAATGTCACGTCATTTTCAATTAGAAGCAAACATGACTTTGTCTGGTGCTGCTGCTGATAAGCGTTTACCAATGTCTACTGCAAACCAAAAGCAAGCCTTAGTACATATATATAATATAGTAACTGGTTCTGCTATCGCTGTAAGTTTAGAAGATAAGTTTAAATCTGAAGTCACAAAAGCGGCACAACAATTAAAGTCAGCTGGTTCAAAGGGTGTATTGGTTTCTGGTATTCAGGATAGAAATGCTCAGTTATTAGTTTTGGCTATTAATCAAGTTTTAGCCAGTGAGGCTTTTAGCACTTTTGGAACAAGACAAATAAGAAAAGGATCAAACGAGAAATTAGCTCAATTGGTTAAAGATATGAAAGCAGGAAGCGTTCATACTTTGATAATGAGTGGTGTTAATCCTGTTTATACATTAGCAGATTCGGCTTCTTTTGCTGAAGGTCTTAAAAAAGTTACTACATCGGTATCTTTAACTTTAAAAGAAGATGAAACGGCTTTACTTAGTACGATTGCTGCTCCAGTTCCTCATTATTTGGAAGCTTGGGGTGATTTAAGTCTTACTAAAGGCACGTATAGTTTAACTCAACCTACAATTCGTCCTTTGTTCGATACAAAACAATTTCAAGATGTGTTAATGTCTTTGAATGGGATGTCTGGAACATATTATGATTATATAAAAGCAAATTCATCTTCAATTATTGCGGGTGCTTCTTGGAATAAAATATTGCATGATGGTGTTTATGTTGGTGCTGCTCAATCGGTTTCTGGTGGTTCTGCAGATTTTAGTGCTGCTGCAAGTGCATTAGCAAAATCTAAAGTTGCCGCAGGTTTTGAATTAGTGTTGTATACTAAAACAGGAATGGGTGACGGTCAACAAGCGAATAATCCTTGGTTGCAGGAATTTCCAGATCCTATTACAAGAGTTTCTTGGGATAATTATGTTACTGTTTCAAATGCAGATGCTAAAGCGTTATTGATGTCTAATGAAATCGTTGCTAATGGTGGTCTTAACGGAAGTTATGCTACAATTACTACGGCAGATGGTTTAAAACTAGATAATGTGCCGGTAATTGTTCAACCAGGTCAGGCTGTTGGTACGATTGGTTTGGCTTTAGGTTATGGTCGTAAAGCGGCTTTAAAAGAAGAAATGCAAGTAGGTTTAAATGCTTACACTTTATATAAAGATTTTAATGATGTGCAATCTGTTACATTAGTAAAAGCTGACGGAGATCACGAGTTTGCTTGTGTTCAAGGTCAAAAAACATTAATGGGTAGAGGGGATATTATCAAAGAGACTTCTTTGGAGATATTCAATACTAAAGATGCTAAGTATTGGAATGAAGTTCCAATGGTCTCTTTGAACCATGAAGAAGTAGAAGGGACTACAGTAGATTTATGGGATTCTTTTGATCGTTCTGTTGGGCATCACTTTAATCTTTCTATTGACTTGAATGCTTGTACTGGTTGCGGGGCTTGTGTAATAGCTTGTCATGCTGAAAATAATGTGCCTGTAGTAGGTAAGTCAGAAATTAGAAGAAGTCGTGATATGCACTGGTTGCGTATCGATAGATATTATTCTTCTGAAAGTACGTTTGAAGGTGATAACGAAAGAAAAGAAAACATTTCTGGTTTGTCGAGTTCATTGTCTACATTTAATGAGATGGAAAAAGCAGGTGATAATCCTCAAGTTTCATTTCAGCCTGTAATGTGTCAGCACTGTAATCACGCACCTTGTGAAACTGTTTGTCCGGTAGCGGCAACATCACATAGTCGTCAAGGGCAAAATCATATGGCTTATAACAGATGTGTTGGTACGCGTTACTGTGCTAACAACTGTCCGTATAAAGTACGTCGTTTTAACTGGTTCTTGTATAACAAAAACAGTGAATTTGATTATCATATGAATGATGATTTAGGTCGTATGGTCTTAAATCCTGATGTGAATGTTCGTTCTCGTGGTGTTATGGAAAAATGTTCTATGTGTATTCAAATGACACAAGCTACAATTTTAAATGCTAAAAGAGAAGGAAGAGAAGTAGTTGATGGAGAATTTCAAACTGCATGTTCAAATGCTTGTTCTAACGGAGCAATGGCCTTTGGGGATGTTAATGATAAAGAAAGTCAGATCAAAAAATTAGCAGAGGATGAAAGAATGTATCATTTGCTGGAACATGTTGGAACAAAGCCTAATGTGATTTATCACGTTAAAGTTAGAAATACTTAGTACAAAAAATTATTAATTAAGAAACAAGATAAAGGATTATGTCGTCTCACTACGAAGCAACCATTAGAAAACCTTTAGTTATAGGTGATAAATCTTATCACGACGTAACTGTTGATGTAGCTGCGCCTGTTGAAGGTAAAGCAAACAAACAATGGTGGATTGTATTTTCAATCGCATTAACAGCTTTCCTTTGGGGAATAGGCTGTATAATTTACACCGTATCTACAGGAATTGGAACATGGGGATTAAATAAAACAGTTGGTTGGGCATGGGATATCACAAACTTTGTTTGGTGGGTTGGTATTGGTCATGCTGGAACATTAATTTCGGCGGTATTATTATTATTCCGTCAACGATGGAGAATGGCGATTAACCGTTCTGCAGAAGCAATGACAATTTTTTCCGTTATCCAAGCGGGTTTATTTCCAATTATACATATGGGTCGTCCATGGTTAGCGTATTGGGTATTGCCTATACCAAATCAATTTGGATCCTTGTGGGTGAATTTTAATTCACCATTACTTTGGGATGTATTTGCAATATCTACATATTTATCAGTTTCATTGGTGTTCTGGTGGACAGGGTTGTTGCCTGATTTTGCAATGTTAAGAGATAGAGCAGTAACTCCTTTTAATAAAAGAGTTTATTCTATTTTAAGTTTTGGATGGAGTGGGAGAGCGAAAGATTGGCAACGTTTTGAAGAAGTATCTTTAGTACTCGCCGGATTAGCAACACCTTTGGTACTTTCTGTGCATACTATTGTATCGATGGATTTCGCTACCTCTGTAATACCTGGATGGCATACTACTATTTTTCCTCCTTATTTTGTAGCAGGTGCGGTATTCTCTGGTTTTGCAATGGTGAATACTTTACTTATTATTATGAGGAAAGTATCTAATCTTGAGGCTTATATTACTATTCAGCATATTGAATTGATGAATATTGTAATAATGATAACTGGTTCTATTGTAGGGGTAGCCTACATAACAGAGCTTTTTATTGCATGGTATTCTGGAGTTGAATATGAGCAATATGCTTTCTTGAACAGAGCGACTGGGCCATATTGGTGGGCATATTTGATGATGATGTCTTGTAATGTATTATCTCCACAGTTTATGTGGTTTAAAAAATTAAGAACAAGTATTATGTTTTCTTTTTGTCTATCTATTGTAGTAAACATAGGGATGTGGTTTGAAAGGTTTGTAATTATTGTTACTTCTTTACATAGGGATTATTTGCCTTCATCATGGACAATGTTTTCACCAACGTTTGTTGACATAGGAATTTTTATAGGAACAATTGGTTTCTTCTTTGTATTATTTTTATTATACTCTAGAACTTTTCCTGTAATTGCACAAGCGGAGATTAAAACTATTTTGAAAGGAACAGGAGATAATTATATAAGAGAAAGAGCAGCTAATAAAGATGTACATCATGAGTAATAAAGTAATATACGCCATTTATAATGACGATGATATATTGATGGATGCGGTTAAACAAACCAGGGCAGCTCATCATCATATCGAAGAAGTTTTTACACCATTTCCAGTTCACGGTTTGGATAAAGCGATGGGGCTTGCGCCTACTAGACTAGCTATTTGTTCATTCATATACGGTTGTATTGGTATTTCATTTGCTACTTGGATGATGAATTTTATTATGATTCAAGATTGGCCGCAGGATATCGGTGGAAAGCCAAGTTTTAGTTACATTGAAAACATGCCGGCATTTGTGCCTATTATGTTTGAGATGACTGTGTTTTTTGCGGCGCATTTAATGGTAATTACTTTTTATATGAGAAGTAAGTTGTGGCCTTTTAAACAGGCTGAGAATCCTGATGTTAGAACAACAGATGATCACTTCTTGATGGAGGTAGCTGTTAATAATAATGAGGAAGAATTAGTTTCTTTTTTCACGAATACAGGAGCTATAGAAGTTAAAGTAATAGAAAAGCATTAATTTAGATATGAAAAGGGTATATAAAATAACACTATTATTAGGCATTACTATTTCAATAGCATCTTGCCATAATAATTCAGCGCCGAATTATCAGTACTTTCCTAATATGTATGAATCAATTGGCTACGAAACATATTCAGAGTCTAGTGCATTTAAGAATGGTAAAGAAGGACAGCTTCCTGCTACTGGTACGATCAATAGAGGTTTTGAACCGTATGAGTATGAGAACACACCTGAGGGTTACGATTTAGCGAAAGCTAATCTTAAATCTCCCCTAGATTCTTTGGGTAGAAATTCTGGAGAAGGGCAGGCACTTTTTGAAATTTATTGCATGAGTTGTCACGGAACTTCTGGTAATGGAAAAGGGAAATTAGTTGAAAGAGAGAAATTTCTTGGAGTTCCTAGCTACAAAGACAGAGTTATCACGGAAGGAAGTATTTTTCATGTTGTGACTTATGGTTTAAATGCTATGGGATCTCATGCTAATCAATTAAGTGTCCATGAACGTTGGTTAGTTGCTGACTATGTTCTAAAACTGAAAAGCCAATTATAATTGTTGAACAAACTGATCGTAATAGATATGTATACATTTTCAAGTAAATTAAAAACTTTTTCTTTCATCTTAATGGCATTAGGTCTTTTAGGAATTGGATATGGTTTTTTAACTGCACCAAAAGATATTCAAGAAGTTGAAAAAATTCTTGCTGCTGATAGCCATGGAGGACATGTTGAAGTTAAGCATGAAGTTACTAGTGAGTCGGTTGCGGCTCATGCAGTGGTAGCGGATCATAAAGAAGTTGACTTGGCTGTTGAGGGTACTAAAGATACAACAGCGTTAGAAGGTCATAATGAGGTTGCAGCGGCTGTTGAGTCTACTGAGACTCATGAAGCAGTAGTGGAAAATCATAATGAAGTTAATGAAGCTGCTAAGCATGAAGTGCATTTGACTCATGTCTTGCATCAATTGCAAAATAAACCATGGGCGGCTTTATATGTAGCTTGTATTTTCTTTTTGCTAATTTCTATGGGTGTTTTAGCGTTCTATGCTATCCAGCAAGTTGCATCTGCTGGTTGGTCTCCTGTATTGTTTAGAGTAATGCAAGGAATTACTGCTTATTTGCCATGGGGTTCTGTAATATTCTTCGTGTTTTTAATTTTGTGTGGTCTTCATTTTAATCATTTGTTTATCTGGTTAGATCCTGAAGTGGTTGCTCATGATAAGCTTATAGCTACAAAAACAGGTTACTTAAATTTTCCTTTTTGGATTGCTAGAGCTGCAATATTCTTAATCGGTTGGAATTTATATAGATATTATTCTGCTAAAAACTGTTTAGCGCAAGATGAATCTAATGATGATAGTTTCTATAAAAAGAATTTTAATATTTCAGCTGGATTTTTAGTATTCTTTATAGTTACTGAATCTATCATGTCATGGGATTGGATTATGTCTATAGATCCTCACTGGTTTAGTACTTTGTTTGGATGGTATGTCTTTGCAAGTTTCTTTGTAAGTGGAATTACTATGATTGCAATGGTTACTTTATATTTGAAATCAAATGGGTATTTAGAACATGTAAATACAAGTCATATTCATGATTTAGCTAAATTTATGTTTGGTTTTAGTGTTTTCTGGACCTATCTTTGGTTTTCACAATTCATGTTAATATGGTACGCAAATATACCTGAAGAGATTACATACTTCATAACGAGAATAGAATTGTATAACTTGCCATTTTTTGGTGCGGTTGTTATGAATTTTGTTTTTCCTATATTGATTTTAGTAAATACTGATTTTAAAAGAATCACTTGGATATTGGTTATGGCAGGTGTTGTAATATTAGCTGGACATTATATTGATTTCTTTAATATGATTATGCCAGGTACGGTTGGGGACAGCTGGTTTATTGGAATATCAGAAATAGCCTCTGTTCTTTTCTTTATGGGGTTATTTATCTATGTTGTTTTTACGGCATTGGCAAAATCTCCTTTGTTACCAAAAAGAAATCCGTACATCGAAGAGAGTAAACATTTTCATTATTAATATTTAAAGAAAGAAACAGATGACAAGTTTGTTGGTAATTATAGTTTTGGTTTTATTAGCTGTTGCTTTATGGCAATTGACTAAAATATTTGACCTTACGCAAGTAGGTTCGGAGTCAGACAGTTCTCAAGTAGCTTCTGATAATGATAATAATGTACAGGGTTATTTAATGTTTGGGTTCTTAGCGTTTATATATATATTTTCAATATATGGTTTGTTTACTTGGGGGCCTCTTGTTCTCCATACTCCAGCGTCAGCGCATGGAGATCAAGTAGATAACTTGATGAATATTACCTGGGTTCTTATTTTTATTGTTCAAGCGATAACGCAAGTTTTGTTACATTATTTTGCTTTTAAATATAGAGGTAAAAAAGATCAAAAGGCATTGTATTTTGCTGATAATAATAAATTAGAAGCAATATGGAGTGTAATTCCTGCGGTTGTATTGGCAGGTTTGATTCTTTATGGTCTTTATGCTTGGACAAATATTATGTTTATCGATGAGGATGAGGATACTATTGTAATTGAATTGTATGCGCAACAGTTTAATTGGACGGCGAGAGTATCAGGAGAAGATAATGTTTTGGGAAAAGCAAATGTAAGATACATCGAGGGCGTTAATATTTTAGGAGTTGATCTTGCTGATCCTTACGCGCAGGATGACATTGTAGTTAAGGAATTGCATATTCCGAAAGGAAAGAAAATACATTTTAAGATCAGATCTCAGGATGTGCTGCATTCGGCTTACATGCCGTATTTTAGAGCGCAAATGAACTGTGTTCCAGGAATGGTTACTGAATTTGCTTTTGAGCCAATTTATACAACTTCTGAATATAGAGAGTTACCTTATATGATTGAGAAAGTTGCTAATATTAATGCAATACGTTCTAAGAAGTCTGTTGAATTAGTTGCTAATGGTAAGGCTGCATTGGATCCTTATGCTTTCGATTTTTTACTTCTTTGTAATAAAATATGTGGGGCATCTCACTATAATATGCAAATGAAAATTATAGTAGATACACCAGAAGATTATAAAGCGTGGTTGAAACAACAAACTGTTTTGGCAGATCAAATGAAAGCTGCTGCCTCTCCGTCTAGTGAGGAGGGAGCATCTGCAGGTGATAGTTTAAAATCAAAAGATACAATGGCTGTTGTTAAAATAGCTATGAAATAATTATTAAGAATATTTAAAGTATACATATATGTCAGCAGAAGGTCACGATCACGGACACGATCACGAACACGAACACCATCATAAAGAAACTTTCATTACTAAATATATTTTTAGTATTGATCATAAAATGATTGCTAAGCAGTACCTTATTTCAGGTATTGTAATGGGTATTATTGGTGTTAGTATGTCTTTGCTTTTTAGAATGCAATTAGCATGGCCAGAGGAATCTTTTAAGATTTTCAACGTCCTATTAGGGGATAAATGGGCGCCAAATGGTGTTATGACAAATGATATTTATCTTTCGTTAGTCACGATACATGGTACCATAATGGTGTTCTTTGTTTTAACGGCAGCTTTGAGCGGTACATTTAGTAATTTACTGATTCCACTCCAAATTGGAGCTCGTGATATGGCTTCCGGTTTTATGAATATGGTCTCTTACTGGTTATTCTTTTTGTCAAGTATAATCATGGTTTCGTCTTTGTTTGTTGAATCAGGGCCTGCAAATTCCGGTTGGACCATTTATCCTCCATTAAGTGCGTTGCCACAAGCTATTGGTGGGTCAGGAATGGGTATGACACTTTGGTTGATATCAATGGCAATTTTTATTGCGTCTTCTTTAATGGGTTCTTTAAATTATATAGTTACTGTAATTAATTTAAGAACAAAAGGAATGTCGATGACTAGATTGCCACTTACAATTTGGGCTTTCTTTGTTACTGCAATTATAGGAGTTGTTTCATTTCCAGTTTTATTGTCTGCGGCATTGTTATTGATTTTTGACAGAAGTTTTGGTACTTCTTTCTTCCTTTCTGATATTTATATTGCGGGTGAGGTTTTGCATTATCAAGGTGGATCACCTGTTTTGTTTGAGCACTTGTTTTGGTTCTTAGGACATCCTGAAGTTTATATTGTTTTACTACCAGCATTGGGAATTACTTCTGAGGTTATAGCAACAAATTCACGTAAACCAATTTTTGGTTACAGGGCGATGATTATGTCAATTATAGCGATTGCGTTTTTATCAACTATTGTTTGGGGTCACCACATGTTTGTATCTGGAATGAATCCATTTTTGGGTTCCGTGTTTACCTTTACAACATTGTTGATTGCTATCCCATCAGCTGTTAAAGCTTTTAATTACATAACAACGCTTTGGAAAGGTAACTTACAGTTAAATCCAGCAATGTTGTTTTCTATTGGTCTTGTTTCTACTTTCATAACGGGAGGTTTAACAGGAATTATTCTTGGAGATAGTACGCTAGATATTAATGTACATGATACTTATTTTGTAGTTGCTCACTTTCACTTGGTGATGGGAATATCTGCACTTTACGGAATGTTTGCTGGTATTTATCATTGGTTTCCTAGAATGTTTGGAAGAATGCTTAATAAAAATTTAGGTTATGTTCACTTTTGGGTTACTGCAATATGTGCTTATGGTGTGTTTTTTCCAATGCACTTTATCGGATTAGCTGGTTTACCTAGACGTTATTACACAAACACAAACTTTCCTTTATTTGATGATTTGCAAAATGTAAACGTTCTTATAACGACTTTTGCTTTAATTGGTGGAGCATTTCAATTGGTGTTTTTATACAATTTCTTTAGTAGTATCTTTTACGGAAAGAAATCTGTTCAAAATCCATGGAAATCAAATACACTTGAATGGACAGCACCTATGGAACACATACATGGGAACTGGCCAGGAGAAATTCCAGAAGTTCATCGTTGGCCGTATGACTATAGTAACCCTAATCACGACGAAGATTTTGTTCCTCAAAATGTTCCAATGAAACCAGGAGAAGAAGTTTTACATCACTAAAATATTCAAGAAGCCTTTACGAAAGTAAGGGCTTTTTTTATGGATTGTTCATACGGGATTTTACTTAGATTTACTTGTATATTGAATTATAATGTATTTTTTTAAACTCTTTTATCAGTGCTGTATTTTACTGATACTTTATTTTATCTTTGTTACATGAATGAAAATTTAGATCCAACAACTAACGGGTATAATTCAGAACAATTTGATCTCGAAAAAAAACTGAGGCCATTATCTTTTGACGATTTTGCAGGTCAAGATCAAATATTGGAAAACCTTAAAGTTTTTGTTGAAGCAGCTAATCAGAGAAATGAAGCTTTAGACCATACGCTGTTTCATGGTCCTCCAGGATTAGGTAAAACTACTTTGGCAAATATTTTGGCAAATGAGCTGCAGGTAGGAATAAAAATTACTTCGGGTCCTGTTTTAGATAAACCGGGTGATTTGGCAGGTCTATTAACAAACTTAGAAGAAAGAGATGTTTTGTTTATAGATGAAATACATCGTTTAAGTCCTATTGTTGAAGAGTACTTGTATAGTGCAATGGAAGATTTCAAGATTGATATTATGATTGAATCAGGACCAAACGCTAGAACAGTGCAAATTAATCTTAATCCATTCACTTTAATTGGAGCTACAACACGTTCTGGACTTCTTACAGCGCCAATGCGTGCTCGTTTTGGGATTTCATCAAGATTACAGTATTACACAGCAGAATTATTGACTACAATTGTTGAACGAAGTGCGTCAATACTCAAAATGCCGATTTCAATAGAAGCCGCAATTGAAATTGCCGGCAGAAGTCGTGGTACTCCACGTATTGCAAACGCTTTATTGCGCCGTGTTCGTGATTTTGCCCAAATAAAGGGAAATGGTACAATAGATATTGAAATTGCCCGATATGCATTAAAGGCTTTAAATGTAGATGCTCATGGTCTTGATGAAATGGATAATAAAATATTGACTACCATTATTGATAAGTTCAAAGGTGGGCCTGTTGGGTTATCTACTTTGGCGACAGCCGTATCAGAGAGTAGTGAAACTATTGAAGAGGTATATGAGCCATTCCTGATTCAGGAAGGTTTTATTATGAGAACACCTCGAGGTAGGGAAGTAACTGATAAAGCGTACAAGCATTTAGGGAGACTCAATACTAATATTCAAGGAGGATTATTTTAGGATTAAATACATTCTCTTTTATTAATAAAGTACTATTAATTCGAAATCAAAATACACACAATTTATTAAATCCGAAGCCAAACGCCTCGGATTTTTGTCTTGTGGTATATCCCAAGCTGGGTTTCTTGAACAAGAGGCACCAAGGCTTGAAAACTGGTTGAATAATAATCGGAATGGACAAATGTCTTATATGGAAAATTATTTTGATAAGCGTTTAGATCCTACTTTATTGGTAGAAGATTCTAAAAGTGTCATTTCGTTGTTGTTGAATTATTATCCTGAAAACACACAATTAGAGGATTCGTATAAGATTTCTAAGTATGCGTACGGTACGGATTATCATTTGGTAATTAAAGATAAGCTTAAAGAGTTGTTGTTATCAATTCAAGAAACTATTGGAGAAGTTTCTGGTCGGGCTTTTGTAGATTCGGCCCCAGTTTTAGATAAAGCGTGGGCAGCCAAAAGTGGTTTGGGTTGGATAGGAAAAAATAGTAATCTATTAACTCAAAAAGTAGGCTCGTTCTATTTTATAGCCGAACTAATTATCGATTTAGATTTGGACTATGATAATGCAACAACAGATCATTGTGGTACTTGCACTGCTTGTATCGATTCCTGTCCTACAGAAGCTATAGTCGCTCCTTATATAGTTGATGGTAGTAAGTGCATATCTTATTTTACAATAGAACTTAAAGAGAATATCCCGCAGGAGATGAAGGGGAAGTTTGATGATTGGGCTTTTGGTTGTGATATCTGTCAGGATGTTTGCCCGTGGAATAAATTCTCTAAACCACACAATGAGCCTTTATTTAATGCGAATCCAGAGTTGTTATCTATGTCTAAGAAAGATTGGGAGGAAATCACGGAAGATACTTTTAAGGTGGTATTTAAGGATTCCCCGCTAAAGCGAACGAAATTTTCGGGATTGAAACGAAATATCGATTTTCTGAAGTAATTAGTTGTTGTTTTTTTTTAGAGATGATTCCCTAGCAATTATGGCAGTTTCTAGTAAAATTGTTCTCGGTACAAAGGGTAGATTCAGTTTATGATAATTCATTTCTTCTAATAACAGATTAAATGATTCTATGCCCATTTGGTGACTCGGTTGATCTACTGTGCTTAGTTTTGGCGTTAGTACTTGAGACATAAACCAATTGCTGAAACCAATCACGGCTACTTGTTCTGGGATTTTAGTTCCTATGTCGTTAAAATAGGAAAGCACTCCTACAGCAACAAGATCTGTAATTGCAAAGATTCCGTCTACATCAGGATGCTCATTAATAATTTGCTCCGCAAAATCAATTCCTTCTTGAAAAGTAACATTTTCACAAGTGTATATCAGTTTTGAGTCAAATGGGATATTATTTTTTTCTAATGCTTTTTTGTATCCAATGTAGCGATCAATCGCATTTTGTGGATTTAAAGGTCCTCTTATGTGTGCTATTTTTTTGCATCCATTATCTATAAGATGTTGTACTGCATTAAATGCTGCTTTTTGATCATCAATAATAACTTTTGAACAATTGCAGAGCTTGGAGATTTTGTCAAACATGACAAAGGGTATATTTCTTTCAACAATTTGTTTTATGTGATCATCATTATTGGACTCATTAGAAAGGGACATTAAAATACCATCGACTCTTTTATTGATAAGTAATTCAACTTGTTTTTTTTCTAAAGTCAGGGATTCATTTGACTGTAAGATAATGACTAGATAACCATTTTTCTCTGCTTCGTCAATGATGGCATTGATAATATTGGAGAAAAAATGATGCATCACTTCTGGAATAATTAAACCAATTGTTTTTGATTCTTTAGTTCTGAGATTAACTGCAAAACTATTAGGGGTATAACGTAATTCTTGTGCAAGTTCAATTACGGCATTTTTTGTTTTCTGGCTAACATCAGAATAGTTCTTTAAGGCTTTAGATACCGTAGTAATCGAAATGCCTAATTTGATCGCAATTTCTTTAAGAGTGATGTCTTTCATGAACTATTTTTCTTGAGTTTAAGGCTTAGAATTACGTTTTCTTGCAGTTTTTTAAGAGTGTTATTTAGTTCTTAATATGTTTAAATGAAATTTCAGTACACAAATAATAGCAACTAAGGTATTCATTTTTATTTTAAGAATTATGGTTTTATGATATTTATCAAATGGAGATAATTATTTGCTATCTTCGAAAAGTAACTGTAAACAATGTGTCTTTAAAATTAGAATTCTAATAAAGCGCAAATTTAAGCAGATCCGCGTTCTATAATACTAGTTTCTAATTCGACTGATTGAAATTCAAAAGCTTTGTTACTTTTGAATAATTCTATTTCATCAAATAATATGGAAGCCGCTTTTTTGCCTATTTCAAATCCTGGTTGATCGATCGTAGTTAATTTAGGAGTGATTATTTCAGACATGAAGGAGTTACAGAACCCAAAGACTGCTATTTGTTGTGGTACTTGAACACCAATATCATTTAAGTATTTAATGATTCCAACAGCGACTAAGTCGGTCACGGCAAAAATGGCACTAATATCGGGATGATCATTAACTATTTTTTTTGCATTATTGTACCCATCTTCAAAATCAGTATTGTTGTCACATACATATACCAAACTAGAATCATAGAAGATATTGTTGTCTTCTAGCGCTCTTTTATATCCTAAAAAACGATCAATGGAATTTTGGGGTATGTACGAACCTCTAAAATGTGCGATTTTTTTGTGCCCTTTGCTTATAAGATAGGTGACAGCATCATAAGCTGCCTTTCGATCATTGATCATTACTTTTGAACAGTTCACTAATTTAGCAATTTTATCAAAAAGGACTAGGGGAGTTTTATAGGCGATAATATTATTAATGTGATCAAAATCACCTGTTTCATTCGAAAGAGACATTAAAATACCATCTACTCTTTTTTTTAGCAAAAGATCAATTTGTTTTTTCTCTATTTCTAATTTTTCATTAGAGCGTAAAATAATCACCAAGTATTTTCTTTTCTCGGCTTCCTTGAGGACTCCTTCGAAAACCTTTGAAAAGAAATTGTAATCTACGGTAGGGACTATAAGTCCTATAGTTCTAGATTCTTTTGTTCTTAGGTTTACAGCAAAACTATTGGGGGTGTAATTTAATTTTTTTGCTAGGGCAATTACTGTATTCTTAGTTTTTTTACTAACATCAGGATAGTCTTTTAAGGCTTTAGAAACGGTAGTGATAGAAACTCCTAGCTGAGCGGCAATTTGTTTTAATGTTGCATCTTTCATAGTAGGATTACCCTGTTTTAAAAATAAAAAAAACTGTTTTTTGAAAACAAACTTACAATTTATTTATTGTAAATCAATTTTCAAAAAACAGTTTCGGTTAAAATGATAAATTTATAGAATTAAAGGCCAATTAGTTTATTTGATTGAAAGCGCTAATGATTCGTAAGGACGCAATGTGTTGTTTTTCAAATTATTTAGGTCAATTTAATTGGATTTGTTACTAAAATTAAGGGACGCTATTGTTAGGATGCTCTTTTTCATTTTATACATTTTAAAAAAGGAGTTGTGATTTTATTTTATTTCCAAAACAACAGCTTCATATGGCTGTAGCTCTAGAGCTTTCGAAGGTTTTACATAACTCCCTATCAGTAGCTTTGCTGTTTTAAAGTTTATTTTTGTGTTTAATATTGCCTTCTGACTTCTAAAGTTCAACATTACTAATGATTTCTTTCCTTCTAATTCTCTTGTGTAGGCATAAATACTAGGGTTGTAGGCATTAATTAAAGTGTATTTCCCATCAACTAAGACGTGATTTTCTTTTCGTAATTTCACCATTTTCCGGAAATAATTCAAAACAGAATTAGGATCTTTTTCCTGAGCTTCGGCATTTAAAGTGCTGTAATTGTCATTTACTTTTAGCCAAGGTTCGGCAGTCGTAAAGCCTCCGTTCTTAGAGTCATTCCATTGAAAAGGAGTACGGCTATTATCTCTTGCTCCGCCTGTTTTTTGACTCTCGATAAATTGTTCCAAATCACCTCGTGCATTTTTTACTTTTTCGTACTCTGCTAATGTTTTGATATCTCTATAGTCTTCAATTTTATCAAATTTAGCATTTATCATCCCTGTTTCATCTCCATTATAATAGTAGGGCGTGCCTTTCATTGAAAGTAAAAAGGTAGTCGACATTTTAGACGAGAGTTCTTTATATTGAGGAGAATCATTTCCCCAACGAGAGGTCATTCTGGGTTGATCGTGATTCCCTAAATAGATGGTTCCCCAACCTTTTTTGTTATATACTGCATCCCAATCTGAATAGATTTTTTTGAAGTCTACTAAACTCCAGTTTGGATTCATTTTTTTGAAATACCCAGGGATATATCCCAAATTTGTTCCATCAAAATGATAGCCAATATTTAATTCATTTCTCGTTGAATCAACAAAGTTTAGTGTAGTTGATTCCAACATACCTGCGCCTTCAGCGAGTGACATAATATCGTATTTGCTTAAGACTTCCTTATTCATTTCCTTCAAGTAGTCATGTAAATGTGGTCCGCTAGCAAGATATACGTCCCATCTGCCTTCGTCATTTTTATCTAATTCTTCGTGAGTAATTACTGGGAAAGAATTGTCTTTTGCGATGAAAGGGATTACATCCATTCTAAATCCATCAATCCCTTTTTTAAACCACTAATTCATCATGCTGTAAATTTCTTGACGCAATTTTGGATTCTCCCAATTCAAATCTGGTTGTTTATAATTGAAATAATAAGAATCCGTCGTTTTGTCTTATTTCCATCCGCTACCATCGGCTTTGAAAGCTCCGGGGCGAAAAGCTGGCTTGCCTTTTTTTTCAGCAGGCCACCAATGGTAATAATCTCTGTATGGATTGTCTCTGTATTTTTTACTTTCTTGAAACCGCTTGTGTTCGTCGCTGCTGTGATTGACTACTAAATCCATAACTAATTTTAAGCCTCTTTCATGCATTGCTTTTAGCAAAGTATCAAAATCTTCCATAGTGCCAAATTCCTTCATAATGGATTGATAATCTGAAATATCATATCCGTTATCAGCATTTGGGAAACCATAAATAGGATTCAGCCAAACGACATCTATTCCTAAACTTTTAATATAATCTAATTTAGAAATAATTCCTTTCAAATCACCTACGCCATCACCTTCCGTATCTTTAAAGCTGCGAGGGTAAATTTGATAAACGACGGCTTCTTTCCACCATTTTTTTTCAATAGTAGCTTCTTTTTTCTGCGCCATTGTTGATTCTTATAGTAAGCATGTAAAGAGTGCTAGTAGCGTAAGTAAGATTTTTTTTGGTTTCATATAGTAATGATTTAATTATACTTATAAAGAGTCTCTTAAGGTGGTTTTAGTTTTGATGGTTGTAATTGACTGCTATTGAGTAGAGTAATTTTTATATTTATTTCTGTGTTTTGGCTTTCTTATTAATCGAAAACGTTATCGATGCTAAAACCAAGCATCTTAAGTGAATATTTAAATTTGTAAAAAATAAATGATTTAAGTTTGAAATAATTAATAAAAATAAAAAATATGAAGTCAAATTTAGCTCGTCTTATAATGCTGATTTTGTTAAATACATCCGTATTTAGTCAAACGAAGTCAGATGAATGGAATCTGCAAGCCTCTTCAAGAGAAAATTATTTTGGTGTCGCTATGGCAAATGGTCAAATAGGTATTGTTACTGATGATATACCATTAAAAACAAAAGAAATTATTTTAAATGGAGTCTATGAAGCAAGTCCAGAAAATGGGATTAGTAGAATTGTTAGAGGAATAGAATTCCTTAACCTTCATTTGAGCATAAATAATCAAGAAATAAACTCGGACAATATCGATCATTGGAGTCAGGTGGTTTCAATGAAAGAAGGGACTAGTACAACTTCTTTTAGCTTCAAAGATCTCGCGGTTATTGATTATACTATTTTAGCCAATAGAGCCATACCTTATTCGGCTATGGCCATTATTGAAATCACCCCTAAAAAAGATATTGAAATCAATGCTAATAACTATATGACGGTTCCTGATGAATTAAAGGAAGCTAAAAGCCAGTTTAGAGTTTTAAAGGATAATCAATACTTAATGCCTGTTTTTAGAACTACTGCAAAAACATTAAATGGAAAACACACTGTTTCGGCAGCGACAACCTTTCTTTTTGATGCTGATAAAGAAGTTTTGAATCAAACAGGAAATGAAGTGGGATTTTCTAAACGACTGCTCAAGGGTAAGAAATACCGATTTGCCATTGCTGGTGGAATCTGTACTTCCAAAGATTTTACAGATCCTTTAAATGAATCTGAAAGGCAGCCCATTTTTGCTTTGCAAGAAGGGATTGATAACTTATTGAACCGACATAAAAAAGCTTGGGCTGAGTTGTGGAGAACCGGGGATATTGAAATTGAAGGAGATTTAGATTCGCAACAGCGAGTTCGATTTGCCTTGTATAATCTGTATTCTTATATACGACCAGAAACAAGACAAAGTATTGCCCCAATGGGATTATCGTCTCAAGGGTATAATGGGCATATTTTTTGGGATTCTGAACTATGGATGTATCCAACGCTGTTGGCTTTACAGCCAGATATGGCTAAATCTTGCTTGGATTATAGATCCGATCGACTTGGAAAAGCTAAGCAAAAAGCTACTGTTTACGGCTATAAAGGAGCCATGTTTCCATGGGAATCTGATGATACTGGAGAAGAAGCAACCCCAACTTGGGCTTTAACAGGAATTTTTGAACAGCACATAACCGCTGATGTTTCTATAGCATTTTGGAATTACTATGCTTATACGCAAGATAAGTCATGGCTTAAAAAAGAATGGAGTGTGTTAAAAGAAACAGCTGATTTCTGGGTAAGTAGGGTGGTTGAAAATCAAGATGGCAGTTATTCTATGCTGAATGTTGTGGGAGCAGATGAGTACGCACAGCATGTAGATGATAATGCTTTTACAAATGCATCAGCAATTGAATCTTTGAAAAATACAATTAAAGCAGCTACGATATTAAATGAACCGATAAATCCAAAATGGGTCGCATTATCTGAAAAGTTAACGATACATTCTAAAAATGGAATCACCCAAAATTACAAAGGGTATAACGGAGAAATGATAAAACAAGCGGATGTTAATTTACTGGCCTACCCATTGCACGTGATTACTGATAAAAAGCAAATTGAAATGGATCTAGAGTATTATGCAGCAAAGATTGATCCCAAAGATGGGCCTGCAATGGCGTCGGGAGTTTTGTCTGTATTGTATGCGCGTCTGGGTGATAGAGACAAAGCCTATAATTATTTTGTCAAATCGTATTTACCAAACAGTAGACCACCTTTTGGTGTTTTTTCGGAGTCGGCAAATAGTAGTAATCCTTATTTCGCAACAGGAGCAGGTGCAATGCTTCAAGCAGTTATTTATGGATTTGGAGGGGTAGAGCAAACTGATGCAGGTTTGAAATACAATAAAGGACTTTTACCAAAGCAATGGAAATCACTAAAAATTATAGGGTTAGGTCCAGACGATAAGACAATTACGATCGAGAAATAGTTTTTACCTTTTTGTATTGGTTGCCTCAATTATATTCTTTCGAGTAAAATTGAGGCAATTTTATTTTTAGTAGTATTTAAAAAATTAGATTTGATTTTGAGTGTTTGGCTCATATTGTGAAATGTTCGGGAAAACCGCATTTGTATTGCGTATTTAGCAATAGTTTCTCATACAATATACTTTTTTTGATAAAAACGGATTGTTTATTCCGCTTTATTCACGTTAAAATAACATAATGATTTAAATTTGGTATAATTTTTACGTTTTACATAATTTTAAAGCTAAATTTTTAAAGTATTGATTTTAAAATCGAAAACGTTTTCGGCGCTTCGAAAACGTTGTAGTTGTTGATTTTCTTAAAGTTATCATAAATTTTAGCTAAGTTTGATATTCAATTTAAACAAAACCATTCAAACAAATTATTAACCAACTTATTTATTACGTATGAAAAATAGTCTAACCAAAGGCTTGATGGTGTTTCTAACGGTATTATGTACAAGTTTCACATATTCGCAAAGTGTGTCCGGTACAGTATCCGATTCTAGTGGGCCTCTTCCTGGGGCTTCAATATTAGTTAAAGGAACAACAAATGGAGCACAAACAGATTTCGATGGAAAATTCACCATCGGAAATGTCGGACCAAATGCTATTTTAGTTTTTAGTTATATTGGTCTTAAAACACAAGAAGTAAATGTAGCTGGGAAAACTTCGGTGAATGTTATACTAAAAGAAGACTCAGCAGAGTTGAAAGAAGTAGTCGTTATCGGTTACGGTACTGTTAGAAAGAAAGATGCGACTGGTGCAGTTGATCAAATAGGGGCCAAAGATTTTGATAATATTGCATCTCCATCACCAGCTCAGTTGTTAAGAGGTAAAGTGGCGGGAGTTCAAGTAACTCAGTCAAGTGGAGAGCCAGGAGCTGGAATTTCAGTGAGAGTTCGTGGAAATTCTTCGATTCGTTCTGGAAACGGACCGTTGTACGTTATTGATGGTGTGCCGTTAGATGGTGGAAATGTTTCTGCCGGAGGTGGACTTACGAATAATAACGGTGCTCAGGATTTAGGGTCGTCTTCTGCAAGAAATCCATTGAACTTTATTAATCAAAATGATATCGAAAGT
The DNA here is from genome assembly GCF_058725285.1 of Flavobacterium sp. DW-iso2. Taxonomy (NCBI): domain Bacteria; kingdom Pseudomonadati; phylum Bacteroidota; class Flavobacteriia; order Flavobacteriales; family Flavobacteriaceae; genus Flavobacterium; species Flavobacterium sp. DW-iso2. The sequence goes on from NZ_JBZXDY010000002.1 coordinate 120,245, forward strand.
ATTAGTGTATTGAAAGATGCTTCTTCTACGGCTATTTATGGTTCTCGTGGAGCTAATGGTGTAATTGTTATTACGACTAAAAAAGGAAAATCTAGCGTGCCACAACTTACTTACAGTACTTCTGTTACTTTTAGTAAGAAGGCAGGTAATTTTGGTGTGATGAGTGCTGATGAATTTGTTGCTGCAGGTGGTGATGACAAAGGGTCAAGATCTTATAACTGGGAAGACGCTGTATTAAGAAATGGTTTTTCTATGAATCATGATTTATCTTTTAGTAAAACTACAGATAATTCGAATACAAGATTGTCTTTTGGAGCATCTAACACAGATGGAATTGTTAAAAATTCAGGTTTAGATAAATATTCGGCTTCGTTTTACAACTCTAATGATTTCTTCGATGGAGCTGTTAAAGTGGAATCAAGAGTTATTTACACTGCACTGAAGGATGAAACGACATTATTGTCTAATAATGCTGGCTATATCGGTAACGTAATTGGTACTGCATTGTATTGGAATCCTACATTGCCTATCTACAATACAGATGGTACATATAATGTTATTAGTACTTCTTATTTGAATCCAGTTCAATTGTTAGATTCTTACAAAGATTTTACCGATACAAATAAATTATTGGGTAGTATTAATACAACCTGGAAAATCAATAGTAAACTAACATACAAGTTCTTATTTGGTATTGAAAGTTCTACATCGTCTAGAAAAACACAGTTGCTGCCTTCTATTCAAATCTTGAATACTGCGCAAGCGGTAGTGCCAGATACGAATCCAGCTGTTACGAAATATGGTCAAGCGGCAATTGCCAATCAAAGTAAATTTAATAAAACTTTTGAGCACACGTTGAATTATAACAGTGACATCAGCGATAATTTTAATTTAGATGCCTTAGCGGGATATTCTTATTATGATTATAATGCTGATGGAAATAACTCTTCAGGTATTGGTTATGACTCTGGACAAACTAACTTGATTGATAATATTCAAGGTGGACTGCAAAATGAATATAGAGTATCTTCATACAGAAATAGAGTAGAATTGCAATCTTATTTCGGGAGAATAAATGCTACTTTGTATAAAAAATTAATTATTACTGGAACGGTAAGAGCTGATGGTTCAACTAAACTTGGGGTAAATAATAAATACGATTATTTTCCTTCTGTAGGTGTCGCTTACAAAGTTGTAGATAATCAAGAAGGATGGATTAATGATTTTAAAATTAGAGGGAATTATGGTAAGACAGGAAATCAAGAGTTTTCTCCTAATTCAGCTGTAGGGAAGCAAATTCGTACTAATAACGGGTCTCCAGCTACTATAAACAATGCTAATCCTAATTTAAAATGGGAAACTACTAAATCTTATGGAATTGGGGCTGATTTCGAATTCCTTAATAATAGATTGACAGGATCTGTTGATTATTTTCAAAGAGATACTAAGGATTTAATTTTCCCTGTGCCTGCAGCGACTCCTCAGCCAGGTCCTCCATCGCCAAGATTTGTAAACTTACCGGGAAATTTAATTAATAAAGGAGTTGAGGTAGCTTTAGGTTATAAAATAATTAATAATGAGAACCTTACTTGGGATATTTCTGGGAACGCTTCTTTCTTAAAAAATGAAATGACCAACTTTGCTGGATTTATCTCTACAGGGGGATTAAATGGTCAAGGGTTGTCAGGAGCGTATGCTCAGGTCGTTACAAATGGTAAGCCAATTTATTCCTACTATTTGTATGAATGGAGAGGATATGATGCAAGTGGTAATTCTATTTATGCGGATGCTGCTGGTAATGATACAGGTCTAGGTACCGCTGCTAAAAAAATACTCGATAAACAGCCTTTACCAAAAATTAATCTTGGATTCTCTACAGGTTTTAGTTATAAAGGATTTGATGCAAGTACATCTTTCTATGGTGCTTTAGGACATTACATTTATAACAACACATCTAATGCATATTTCTTTAAAGGAGCATTCCTTGGCGGTAGAAACGTGACTCAAGAAGTGGCAATATCTGAACAAGCAGCGGGTGATCCTAACTCTCCGTCGACAAAATATTTAGAGAAAGGAGATTTCTTAAGAATGGGCAATCTTACTTTTGGATACACACTTGACGGAAATATTTTGGAAAGAACCAAAATTAAATCGGCTCGATTTTTTGTAAATGCATCTAATTTATTTGTAATCACAAGTTATTCAGGAACAGATCCAGAAGTGGATACTGATAAGTCTTTGAATGGTGTGCCTTCCGCTGGAATAGAGTATTTATCTTATCCAAGAGACAAAAGTGTATCTGTCGGACTTAACGTAACATTTTAATTAAAACACGATGAAAAGAATAAACATTATAAAAGGCATCTTATTAACTAGTACGATTGTACTAGGGGTAAGTTGTACAAATCTTGACGAAGAAATATTAGACGGTGTTGTTATTAGCGATACTGGATCTTCAACAATTAGCGCCTCGTCATTATTAACGAGTGCCTACGAAGGATTGAGAGGTTTTGAAACACAGGGACAAATGTTTGCGTTGGATGAAATGTCAACAGATGCATTAGTAGGCCCGACACGTGGTGGTGACTGGGATGATAATGCAACTTGGAGACAAATCCATGTGCATACTTGGGCTCCAGATCACGTTGAGGTAAGAAATGCATGGAACGCTTTGCTGTCTCAGGTATACAACTGTAATTTAGTAATTGAAAACGGTTCTGGAACTGAAGTAACACAAGCGCGTTTCCTTAGGGCTTTCTATTACTATAACGTAATTGATTTGTTTGGACAAGTACCATATAGAGAAGCAGGTAGTAAATTGACAGATGACCCTAAAGTTTGGTCAAGATCAGAAGCTACAGATTTTGTAATTAGTGAAGTGGAAGCAGTAATTTCACAGTTGCCGGCAAGGGTCGTTGGTAACACTGGCGTTGCGAATGCTGATGCAGCACATTTTTTATTGGCTAAGTTGTATTTAAATAAAAGTGTCTTTAAAGCTGCAGCTCCTGCAGGACCGTATACTTTTGATCCTGCCGATATGACAAAAGTAGTTACTAATGTAGATGCAATTAATAGTTCATTAGCTGTTGATTATTGGGATAATTTCAAGCCAGGTAATGATACTTCTCCTGAAATATTATTCTCTTCCAAAAATGTTAGAGGTGGTGCTGGAGGTGGAATTCAATTCCATTGGAGAATGGGAATGCATTACAATCAAACACCAGATGGATGGAATGGTTTTGCTACTGTAGCAGAATACTACGATAAATTTAATCCTAATGATAGACGTATTAAAAACAATGATGCTGCGATAATTACTGCATTTGGTAATCCAACTGGATTTCAAATTGGTCAAATATATAAGCCTGGAGGGACTGAAATCGCTCGTGATAGAATTAAAAATGATGCTAACCCACTTGGTCAGCCATTAATTTTTACTAAAGCTTTGACTTTAATTACAAGTGGAGCTACATTGGAATCAGCAGGTGTCAGAGGTCAAAAATACATTCCGGATGCTCAGAATTTAGGAGCGCCTGATAATGATTATGTATTTATGAGGTATTCAGATGCTTTGATGATGAAAGCGGAAGCGATTGCTAGAGGAGGGTCAGGAACAAATGACGTTGCTAAATTAGCGCAAATTGTTTCAAGATCTGGACAAGTAGCAGTTTTTCCAACTACTCTTGATGGAATCTACCTAGAGAGATCTAAAGAATTATGGTGGGAAGGATGGAGAAGAAATGATATGGTGCGTTTTGGAAAATTCCTTGCAGCCAGAGAGTTGAAGCCTTACGTTTCTGATAATAAATATATATTATTCCCAATTCCAGCAGATGCTTTGTTTAATGCAAACTTAAAGCAAAACCCTGGTTACTAAGGATTATTTACAATTTTATGTTTTGAGTTAGTTATAGAGAGGGTACTTGTTACCCTCTTTATTATTTACTCTATTTTGATTATTTTATTTAATGATTATTTTATAAATTAGACAAATAAATCACTCTTTTTTTTGAAACCAAATCCCAGCAGTTGTATGTTTAATCGTTACCTTTTTTTTTCAATTTTCATTCTTTTTTTTTCTAATTGTTCTAAAGAAAATACTGTAAATAAAGATGCTTTATTTACTAAATTAGATGCCTCAGCAACCGGAATTAACTTTGTTAATGATGTGAAAAATGGAGCTGACATGAATATCTTTAAATATAGAAATTTTTATAATGGTGGTGGAGTAGCTATTGCAGATGTTAATAATGATGGGCTTTCAGATATTTATTTTACCTCTAACCTGGGGGCTAATAAATTGTATTTAAATAAAGGAAATTTTCAATTTGAGGATATTTCTAAAAAAGCTGGAGTAGAAGGTTCTAAGTCCTGGTCAACCGGAGTTGTTATGGTTGATATTAATGCAGATGGATTACTGGATATCTATGTTTGTAATGCTGGAAACATACAAGGCGACAATCAAAAGAATGAACTTTTTATCAATAACGGGAATCTTACTTTTACCGAAAAAGCAGCAGATTATAACCTAGCAGATACTGGAATAACCACGCATACTGCATTTTTTGATTATGATAAAGACGGAGATTTGGATGCTTATATTCTTAATAATAGTTTTATACCTGTAAGTAGTCTTAATTATTCCAATAAGAGAGAATTGAGAGACAAGTATTGGGACGTAGCTGATATTTTGAAAGGAGGCGGAGACCGTCTGCTTCGTAATGATAACGGAAAATTTGTTGATGTAAGTAAGGAAGCAGGAATTTATGGTAGTTTAATCGGTTTTGGATTAGGTGTTACCGTAGGAGATGTCAATGGGGATTTGTACCCTGATATCTATGTTTCTAATGACTTTTATGAAAGAGATTATCTGTACATAAATAATAAAAACGGAACTTTTACGGAGCAAATTCAAGGTTGGGCTTCTCATATCAGTCAGTCTTCTATGGGAGCAGATATGGCTGACGTTAACAATGACGGAAAAGCAGATGTATTTGTTACAGACATGTTGCCAGAAGGTGACGAACGATTAAAAAACACAACTAGTTTTGAAAATTATGATTTATTTCTACGAAAAATAAATCTCGATTTTTTCAATCAATACATGCAAAACACCTTACAGGTTAACAACGGAAATAATCAGTTTGTGGAAATTGCCAATTACGCCGGCGTTGCTAAAACAGATTGGAGTTGGGGTGCTTTACTATTTGATATGGATAATGATGGCTACAAAGATATTTATGTTTGTAATGGAATTTATCACGATTTGACGAATCAAGATTTTGTTGACTTTTTTGCGAATGAATTTATGCAAAAGATGGTCGTGACAGGAAAGAAGGAACAAATTGAGACGATAATAAATCGCATGCCAAGTTCTCCTCTTCCTAATTATGCCTTTAAAAATAATAAAAACCTGACTTTTACAAATGAAGCGCAAAATTGGGGTTTAGGTACTCCTAGTTTTTCAAATGGAGCTGCTTATGGAGATTTAGATAACGATGGGGATTTAGATTTAGTTGTTAATAATGTAAATATGGAGGCTTTTGTTTATCAAAATAATTCAGAAAAAAAGAAAGACAACCATTTTATTAAAGTCAAGTTAAAAGGGGGAAATAAAAATAGTTTTGGAGTAGGAAGTGTTGTAGAATTATTTTCAGGCAAAGAAATTTTGAGACAAGAACTTATTCCTTCTAGAGGTTTTCAGTCTTCTATTGATTATGTGATGACTTTTGGTATTGGAACAAAAAAAATAGATTCTTTACAGGTTATTTGGCCTAATGGGAAGTTTCAAACGCTTAAAAAAATCAATAATAACAGCACAATTAATTTGAAAATTACTGATGCAAAAGTGGATTATCTTTCTAAAAACAATAAGATCAAGCCACTTTTCGTTGAAACTAAATCTGGATTTTTAGCGCATAAAGAAAATGATTATATCGATTTTGACTATGAAGGTTTAATTTCAAAAGAACTGTCTCAAGAAGGTCCAGCCCTCGCAGTTGCCGATATTAATGGAGACGGTAATGAAGATGTTTTTATTGGTGGAGCCAAAGGAGTTTCTGGAAAAATTTACTTGAATAAAGGAAATAGTAATTATAGTTTGACTAGTCAAGTTAGCCTTGATTCAGACGCGAGCTACGAAGATACTGCAGCAAATTTCTTTGATGCAGATAATGATGGCGATATTGATTTATTAATAGGCTCAGGAGGAAATGAAAAAGCCGATCAAAACAATTATAAAAACCGTTTGTATTTAAACAATGGTAAAGGCGTGTTTGTGAAAAGTACAACGGCTGTTCCAACTACAAATAATAATGTTGCCGTGATTGTATCAAATGATTTTGATAATGATGGCGATATGGATGTTTTTATAGGAAGCCGAAGTGTTCCTGGTGTTTATGGAATTGATCCTAAACATTTATTATTAGAGAATGATGGGAAAGGTAATTTTACTAATGCTACTGATAAAAAAGCTTTTAAACTCAATACTGTAGGGATGATTACTGATGCAATATGGGAAGATATAGATAATGATTCTAAAAAAGATCTGATAATCGTAGGGGACTGGATGGCTCCAAAAATATTTAAAAATACAGGAAGGAGACTTGTTGAATATAAATCAAATCTAACAGAATTTTCAGGTTTTTGGAATGCAGTAAGCTGTGTAGATTTGAATAATGACGGTAAAAAAGATTTGGTTTTAGGGAATAAGGGAACGAATACCACTTACAAAGCTTCTGTAAAAAATCCGATGCGATTGTTTGTAAATGATTTTGACAATAATGGAACTATCGAACAGATTGCAACCCGCTCTATAGATGGGAAAGATATGCCTTTGAACCTAAAACAGGATGTTGCGAAACAAATACCATTGATTAAGAAGAAGAATTTAAGTTATGCAGATTACGCTAAGAAAAGTTTTCAGGAACTCTTTGTTGCTGATGTCACAAATAATTCAATTCAAAGAACGGCTACCATTCAGGAAAGCGTGGTTGCCATGAATAAAGGAAATGGAACATTTGAAATAGAAGCTTTGCCAAAAGAAGTTCAGTTTTCTTCTGTGAACACCATTTGCGTGGTAGATATTAATAAAGATGGAATTCTCGACCTTGTTTTAGGAGGGAATCAATACGAGTTTAAACCACAGTTTTCAAGACTTGATTCTAATTATGGAAGTGTTCTTTTAGGGAATAAGAACGGCAGCTATACATGGGTTCCTTATGCTCAATCTGGATTTTATATGAAAGGCGAAGTGAAGCATCTTAAAACAATAAAAAACAAGGCAAACGCCATTTCTATAATTGCCGTAATTAATGATAATGCACCTAAAATATTTAAAAGAAATGAATAATTATTTTCGAATAGCACTGCTTTCTGTGCTAATGGTAAGTTGCTCAAAAAAAGATCATTATTTATTTGAAAAACTAGCCTCAGATAAAAGTAATATTACTTTCAATAATCAATTATTAGAATCAAAAAATATTTCTATACTAGATTACCTCTATTATTATAATGGTGGTGGTGTAGCACTTGGAGATATTAATAATGATGGTTTGGTTGATATTTATTTTACTTCAAATCAAGGTAAAAATAAATTGTACCTGAATAAAGGCAATAATAAATTTGAAGATATAAGCACTAAGGCTAGAGTTGAGGGTCAAAGTGACTGGACTGCAGGAACGGTTATGGCAGATGTAAATGGGGATGGATATTTAGATATTTATGTTTGTGCTGTTGTAGGAATAAATGGTTTTGAAGGACATAATGAATTATTCATTAACAATAAGGACAATACTTTTACAGAAAGTGCCGCCGAATATGGTTTGGACCTAGATAATTACAGCTCTTCTGCGGCATTTTTTGATTATGATTTAGATGGTGATTTAGATATGTATTTATTGAATCATGCGGTACATTCGGAAGAATCGTTCGGGAATGCCGATGTAAGAAATAAAAGAAGCTATGAATGTGGTGATAAATTATTTAGAAATGACAATGGTAAATTTGTTGATGTAAGTGAGAAAGCAGGAATTTTTGGCGGAGCAAATGGCTATGGATTAGGGCTTGCGGTTGCTGATTTTAATCTTGATGGTTATCCTGATATTTATGTTGGGAATGATTTTCACGAAGATGATTATTACTACTTAAATAATGGCGATGGTACTTTCACAGAAAGTTTAAAACAACATTTTGGACATACCAGCCGATTTTCGATGGGAGTTGATGTTGCGGATATCAATCATGATGGATTCCCAGATATTCTAACGCTCGACATGCTTCCTGAGAATGAAAAAGTTTTAAAATCGTCATTAGGAGATGATAATGTACAGATGCTAAAAATGAGAACCGAAAAATTAGGGTACCATTATCAGTACACAAGAAATATGTTGCAATTGAATAATGCAGGGAATAATTTTACTGAAACCGCGCTTCTTAATGGACTTGCTGCTACTGACTGGAGTTGGAGTGCTTTGTTTGCCGATTATGATCAGGATGGGGAACAGGATCTTTTTGTAGGTAACGGAATCCCAAAACGTCCCAATGATTTAGATTACGTAAAGTATTATTCTAATGACCAGATTAAAACAAAAATAACGACTACTAAATTATTAGACAAAGAGGCTTTAAATAAAATGCCAAAAGGAAATTGTACGAACTATATGTTTCAAGGAGCTGCCGATTTACACTTTAAAAATAGATCTAAGGACTGGATAGAAAATGACTCAATAATTTCTAACGGAAGTGGTTATGCTGATATTGATAATGATGGAGATCTCGATATTATTACTAATAATTTGAATAGTGTTGCATCTGTTTACATCAATAGAACAGATTCTGCTTCTAATTACTTAAAGTTGAAACTGCAGTTTCAAGGAAAAAACACCTTCGGAATAGGAGCTAAAGTGATTTCTTATGCAAAAGGAAAAAGACAGTTTAAGGAATTACAAACGACAAGAGGATTTCAATCTTCTTCTGAGCCAATGCTACATTTTGGATATGGAAAGATAAAAATGATCGACTCCTTAGTGGTTATTTGGCCCGACAAAACATATCAAACTTTAAAGGATATAAAGGCCAATCAGACAATTGTAGTAAAAGCTGCGAAAAGAAGAAAAGTATTTAATTACCAAAAATTACATCCTTCTATTGTACCGGTATTTAAAAAGGTAAAAGATAATTTAGGAATCGACTTCACGCATCAGGAAAACGACTACGTTGATTTTATTTTTCAAAAATTAATTCCTTACCAACGTTCCGATCGTGGACCAGCTACTGCCATAGGAGATTTAAACAATGATGGTAAAGAAGATGTTTTCTTTGGTGGATCTAAAAATAAAAAGGCAACGGTATATGTTCAAAATGGGAATGGATTTTCGAAAAAAACGTTTACAGCTATAGCCAATGATTCCATATATGAAGATGCTTCCGCTGTAATTGGAGATTTTAATAATGACAAAGTCAATGATTTATTTGTAGCTTCCGGAGGTGGTGAAAACGCCTCCGATTTACAGGACCGCTTGTATCTATCAGAAAACAAACAATTAGTAAAAACAAACTTATTGGAGTTGACAAAAAATGCTTCTGTAGTTAAAATGTTTGATTATGACAATGACGGAGATTTAGATATTTTTGTTGGAAATAATTCGGTTAATAATCGTTTTGGAAGCATTCCAGATTCCTATTTATTAAATAATGCAGACGGTGTTTTCTCTATTGTTCAAAATAAAACCTTTTCAAAAATTGGAATGGTGACGGATGCTGTATTTTCAGATTTCAATAAAGACGGTAAAATCGATTTAATTGTAATAGGGGAATGGATGAAACCTACTTTTTTTGCCAATACAAACGGAAAATTCAAAGACGTAACAGCTACTGTGTTGCCAGAAAAAAGCAATGGTTTGTGGCAAGCAATTATACCTTTTGATATTGATAATGATGGGGACCTTGATTATATAGTAGGGAACTGGGGGATGAACTCCAAGTTCAAGGCGTCTCAGGAGTTTCCTATGAAAATGTTTTATGATGATTTTGATCACAACGGATCTTATGAAACGATTGTAGCTACTGAAAAAAATGGAAGCTATTACACTACCATGGGACTTGATGATTTAGCAGAGCAGTTTAGTGGGATGTTAAAAAAGAAATTCAAAAGCTATAAGGTATTTGCAGGAAAAACGGTTGAAGAAGTCTTTAGTCCAAAAATGCTTTCAGACGCAAAGCATTTTGAAGTACATAATTTAAAATCGGGATACCTTAAAAATCAGAACGGAAAATTCACTTTTGTTGCTTTTTCAAATGATTTACAAGTCGCTCCAATTAATTGTTTTGTGAAATCTAATTTTGATTCCAATAAAAAAGAAGCTGTTTTTGCTGCGGGTAATTATTTTGGAGTATCTCCTTATCACAGTCGATTTGATGGTTTTTCGGGAGCTTTAATCAAAGATGCAAAAACAATTGTATTAGGTAGTAAGTTAGGAATTGACTTGTCTCAAAAAGCAGTAAGACATTTAGATATGATTACTCTGAAAGGGAAAAAATATTTACTTGTGACTGTAAACAACAGCAAAGCGGAGGTATATGAGTTACCTATGATCAAGGAAAATAAGCAATAGGTTAAAAGGATATTCAAATTTAAATAGAAAGAGAAATGAAATTACAAAAATATTTTATAGTAGCAATTGTTGTACTATTTATATCATGTCAAAAGGACAAACCTATTGAAGTTACAACAGATGAGTATCATGCTGCGATAGAAAATGTGACAGAAATAATGATTCATGATATTTTTTCACCGCCAGTTGCTAGTAGGATTTTTGTTTATCCTAACATTGCTGCATATGAAGTTATTGCTCAAAATAGTAAGACTTATTTCACTCTAGGAACTCAGTTAAAAGGATTAGGAACTACTCCTAAATTAGATCCTAAAAGCGGAGTGAATGTTGAGGTTGCGGCTTTGGTTGCTCATATGGAAGTGAGCAAGCAGTTGGTTTTTTCAGAAGAATTAGTAGAGAAATTTAGAGATAGCTTATATAAAAAATGGAGCGAGACTAATGAAAAAGAATTTGAAGTTTCTAAAGAATATGGACTTAAAGTAGCAGATCATATCAAGAAATGGATGGATAAAGACAATTACAAGCAAACGCGAACGATGTCTAAGTTTTCTGTTTTGCCTAATGTTGCCGGTAGATGGCAACCAACTCCACCGGCTTATATGGATGCAATAGAACCACATTGGAGCGAAATTAGAACACTTGTATTAGATTCTGCCTCTCAATTTAAACCTATACCAGCACTCCCTTTTTCATTAAATAAAAATTCAGCTTTTTTTAAACAAGTACAAGAGGTTTATGATATTAGCTTAGATATGAAAAAGAAGGGTGATAGTTGTGATGAGGTTAAGATGGCTCAGTTCTGGGACTGTAATCCTTACGTTTCGGTGAGTCAAGGACATATGATGTTTGCCAAAAAGAAAATAACTCCAGGCGCGCATTGGATGGGAATTACCAAAATTGCTTGTAAAAAATCAAATGCTAATTTTGAGAAAACAATTTTTGCTTATACAGAAACATCTATCGGAATGTTTGAAGCTTTTATTAGCTGTTGGGATGAAAAGTTCAGGAGTAATGTCATAAGGCCAGAAACGGTGATTAATCAGGAAATCGATGAAAATTGGAAACCAGCTTTGCAAACACCTCCGTTTCCAGAATACACTAGTGGACATTCTGTGGTTTCTACTGTTTCGGCTGCAATTTTAACTTCGATATTTGGAGATAATTTTGCTTTTGTGGATAATTCAGAGTTGCCTTTTGGTCTGCCAAACAGATCTTTTAAATCTTTTAACGCTGCTTCAAAAGAGGCTGCCATGAGTCGTTTTTATGGAGGTATTCATTACAGAGCAGCAATTGAAAACGGAATTGTACAAGGGAATGAAATTGCTGGTTTTGTTGTGAATAAATTGAAAATGACGAAGTAAATGAAGACTAATAAAAAAGTAGTATTGTTTTTTAGCGTTTTAATTTCGCTTTTTTTAGTGTGGTATCTTTTTATTAAAAAAAGTGATTACTGTATTTCATTTAAGGTAAAAACAGCAACCGGGACCGTATTTCAAGGAGTTCAGGAATGGTCAGCTTTGCGACAATCTACGGAAAAAGAAGAATATCATACGCTAGAAAAGAAAAACTTTAGTTTCATCAAGCAATCGATGACAAAAGGGAAGATAAAAATGGAATATACTTGGGAAATTAATTCTATAAATGATTCTGTTACTCAAGTTAATGCTTGCATAAAGGATTTTAATAATAGTATTTACAACCGATTGACTGTTCCGTTTGTTGCAACTTATTTTAGAAAACAACAAATTGAAAAGATTACTAATTTTAGAAATGGGTTAAATAAACATTTGGAAAGCTTTAAAATTAAAATTGATGGAATTAAAACTTCCGAGGAAACGTTTGTTGCTTATATCAATTTAAAAAGTGTAATGCAGGAAAAAGCACAGACAATGATTGCAAATGATGCAATTATAACAGGCTATTTGAAACAAAATAATATCAAAATCATAGGGAAACCATATGTCGAAATTCAAAATTGGGATTTGGATAAAGAAATGCTTGATTTCAATTATTGCTTTCCCATTGCTAAGGACACTAAGTTCATTGAAAATGAATTTGTGAAGTTTAAAACCTTAAAAGCGATTAAGGGATTACAGGCAACTTATTACGGTAATTTCAGGACTTCAGACCGAGCTTGGTTTACCTTGTTAGACTATGCACAAAAGCAGGGAATCGACTTAGCCCACCAACCACTGGAACATTTCCTAGCAAACCCTTTTAACGGAGGGAATGAGCTGAGCTGGGAGACAAAAATAATTATTCCTATTTTAAAAATGTAAAAAAGAAAATTCGATATTATTTCATGAATTCGAAAACGTTTTCGGTACTACCGAAAACGTTTTTGTTTTAATTATTTAATTATTTGGCAATTTTAAAATTAAATTTAAATATTATAACCAGAAAAAAAACGGATTAACTAATTAAGTGCAATGAATATACCGAAAATAAAACTTAGTTTTTGGCAGATAATTAATATGAATGTTGGTTTTTTCGGGATCCAATATAGTTTTGGATTACAACAAAGTGCCGTTAATCCTATTTATGATTTTTTGCATGCAAGCCCAGATGAAATTCCTTTATTAAACCTTGCGGGACCTTTAACGGGCTTATTAGTTCAACCTATAATAGGAGCTATGAGTGATAAAACCTGGCATCCACGATGGGGAAGACGTAAGCCTTATTTTTTCATAGGAGCAATGGTTTGTAGTATTGCTTTATTTTTGTTTCCCTTTAGCAGTTCACTATGGATGGCAGCGGGATTATTATGGATATTAGATGTTGGGAACAATACTGCTATGGAGCCTTATCGCGCTTTTATTGCAGATACACTTGATGAAGAACAGCAACCGATAGGATTTCAAGCCCAAAGTTTTTTTACAGGTTTTGGTCAGTTTTTAGCGTATATATCCATTGGGATTTTCCCGTTAATAATTGTTGGTTACACCGGCGAATTACCCAATTGGATGTATGCTTCTTTCTTCATCGGGGCAATCTTGTCCATCACATCTATTTGGTGGAGTATGAGTAAAACCAATGAAATCCCGCCAACAGCTGAAGAAATTGAATATATAAAAGCCAATCCATTAAATATTATTTCGCCTTTTGTAGATATTTATAAGGCCGTTTTAGAAATGCCAAAGGTAATGTGGCAGCTGTTTTTAGTCTACTTATTCCAATGGTATGCTATGATGTGTTATTGGCAGAATAATTCTAAAAGTATTGCTTTGTCGGTTTGGGATACAACACCTTCGGACAAAATTGGATATGGTGAAGCAGTTCGCTGGAATGGATTAGTCGGGGCATTTGGGTTCGTAGTTACTTTTTCGATCGCATTCTATTTGGCAAAGTTAGCGCAAAAGCATGGCGCTAAAATGGTTCATTTTGGATGCCTAATATTAGGAGCGATTTCTCTTTTATTCTTCCCTGTAATACAAAATCAATATTTATTCTTTATTGTAATTATTGGGTATGGAATCGCATGGGCAAGTATGATGGGGATTCCATATTTAATGGTTGTTGCCAATATCCCAAAAGAACGCTATGGAGTGTATATGGGAATCATTAATATGATGATTGTTATACCAATGATTTTTCAAAATGTATCATTTGGATTTATTTTGAAGCATTTCTTAAATAATGATCCTCGATTGGCTATAACTTTTGCGGGAGTTTTATTGCTCATTGGTGCAATCTGTACCTTATTTATAAAAATAGAAAACAAAAAATTAAGTGAATAATTCAATAAATAATAAGATGGATAATATAGATATCCTTTGTGTTGGCGAAGTTCTTATAGATTTTATTGGGCATCAAGAAGGTGTTCTTATTAATGAAACTAGAGATTACCATAGGTATTTAGGAGGTTCTCCTACTAATGTTGCTATGAACTCAACAAGATTAGGTTTGAATGCTACAATGGTCGCTACAGTTGGTAAAGATGGTTTTGGATCCTATATTTTTGAAAAGTTATCGGAAGTTGGCGTCAATACAAGCCACATTAATACATTGGATAATAAATCAACAAGTGTTATTTTTGTTTCTAGGTCTGAAGGCACACCTGATTTTATCCCTTTTCGTGAAGCAGATTGTTGCATTTATGAAGAACAAATTTCAAGTGAAATATTATCTAAAACTAAAATATTTCATACTACCTGTTTTGCCTTAAGCAAAAACCCTGCACAGAAAACAATATTAAAAAAGGCACAGGAAGCTCATGATTTAGGATGTAAATTAAGTATCGATGTAAATTATGCTAAAAAACTCTGGAAAAGTCAAAAGAAAGCTCTTAAGGTGATCAAAACCTATTGTCAGTTCAACCCGTTAATAAAAATAAGTGAGGATGATATGCTTCGCCTTTTTGAGAAAGAACTACCTCATGAAGCTATATTTCAATTTTTTCATGATCAAGGTGCAGAAATTGTATGCTTAACATTGGGAGGCAAAGGAGTGAAATTATCTCAAAAAGGAAAAGAAGTCATAGAAATGCCAGCGATAAAAATTGACAAAGTAATGGACTCAACTGGAGCGGGTGATGCTTTTTGGTCTGGATTTTTATTTGCCTATATTAAGGAAAAAACTATCGATGAGTGTTTGGATATCGCTTTAAAATTAGCGGCTTTAAAACTGCAAAATGTTGGGCGTTTACCAGATAACATTAATATTCTATCTAAACTTTTATAAAACACGATGCAAGAAAATAATAAAACAATCGCTAATGGTGTGATGCTTAATGCGTATCCAGATAGCATTGGAGGAAAATTCAGTGATACAGTAGACATGCTTAAAATGACAGAATTTAAGGATGTTTTTTCTTTGCTATATGTATTGCCTACTTTTTTTAATAGTGACTTAGATAGGGGGTTTTCTATTATTGATTATAATCTTAATAAAGAGTTAGTAGACACAAACGACTTACTTGAATTAGAAGAACTCAATGTTAAACTTAAATTTGATATTGTCTTAAATCATCTTTCTGTCGCTTCACCACAATTTAAAGATGTACTTAAATACGGTAACGAATCTAAATATAAAGATTTCTTTATCAATTGGAATGAATTCTGGGAAGGAAACGGAGTAAAAAATGAGGATGATGTTATAATTCCAAAAGCAGAATATCTCCATAAATTATTCATGCGCAAGTCTGGTTTGCCAGTATTAAAAGTTCGTTTTCCGGATGGTACAGAACAACCGTATTGGAATACCTTTTACCAGCAAATAACATATAATCCTATAACAGTTTTAGATTTACAAAATATATGTGGTTTATCAGAAGAGCAAAGTCTATTTATAACTGCAAAAATTAATGAAGCTATTGCTAAAGATCAAGATTTTACAACTGTTGATTTTAAAGAGGTGAGTCTTTTTAAAGCAGATATTCTACAAGTAATAGAACAGAAGCGTTCTTATTTAGGACAAATGGATGTGAATGCAGCATCGCCTTTAGTTTGGGATTTCTACGAAGAGACACTAAAAAAACTACGTGGTTATGGTTGCAACATTCTTCGCTTAGATGCTTTCGCCTATTTGCATAAACAAGTAGGGGAATCAAATTTCTTCAATAAACCGGGTACTTGGGAATATTTAGAACGAATTAAACAAATAGCGCAAAAAAACGATTTGATACTCTTGCCTGAAATTCATGCGGAGTATGGCTTGCATTTGCACGATGAAGTAGCTAACGAAGGCTATACTATTTATGACTTTTTCTTGCCAGGTTTAACGATTCATACTATTGAGAATAAAACGAGTAAAGCTTTATTAAGTTGGGCAAAAGAAATTATCGCCAAAGGATACAAAACAGTAAACATGCTTGGTTGTCATGACGGAATACCAGTTTTAGATTTAAAAGGTAAAGACGTAAATGGGGTTTATAACCAGGGCTTGTTAGAAGATGACGAGATAGAAGGGATCATGAATACAATCATGGAGCGCGGTGGTCGCGTGAAAAATCTTTATGATCCTTCAGGAAAAAAGATTTCTTATTATCAAGTAAACGCTACATTTTTTAGTGCATTAGGTGAAGACGAGCAAAAGTTACTTTTAGCTAGAGCGATACAAATGTTTATGCCAGGAATACCTCAAGTGTGGTATTTAGATGTTTTTGCTGGGAAAAATAATTATGAAGCAGCCGATAATGGTGGTAGCGCAGGTCATAAGGAAATCAACCGTACAGCATTAACTATGCAAGACATAGAGCAAGGCTTAAAAACAGATGTTGTAAAGAAACAGCTAGAGATAATTCGTTTAAGAAATACCTCAGATGCATTTTTAGGAAAAGTAGAAATTAATGATGCCCTTGATGATGCCCTTGACATTAAATGGACAAACAATAAATCAGTAGCGCATTTAATAGCTGACCTTAAAACCTGTCATTTTACGATAGATCAAATAGATAAGGGAACTACCAAACAAATGAGTTTTTAATATCAGAATGTAATCTAAAAATTTGCAGTCGTAAAACATCAAGATGTATTTATACTCTGGGAGGGATTGATATCCATGAATACCTAATACTTAAAAAATTAAATAAATGAAAAAAAGTACCATTAAGCTCGCAATGTATCTCAATTACTTTGTTTTTGCCATTCTACTCAATAGTGTAGGGATTGTTATTCTAAAGGCGCAAAAAAATTATGGTGTTGATGAATTACAAGCTAGTATTTTGGAAGCTTTTAAAGATTTACCTATAGCTATTGTATCTTTTCTAATTGCCTCTTTCTTGCCTAGAATTGGGTATAAAAAGGCAATGTTAATTGGTTTAGCATTAGTCTCAGCTGCTTGTGTTACCATGTATTTCGGGAATTCATTTAGCGCTGCCAAAGTACTTTTTGCCACTGTCGGGGTGTCTTTTGCATTGATAAAAGTATCTGTTTATTCTCTGATAGGAACTGTGACGGAGAATCAAAAAGAGCACAATAGTTTAATGAGTAGTATTGAGGGTGTTTTTATGATAGGAATCGCCTTGGCTTATTTTTTATTCCCCGCTTTTAATTCTGAAACCGATCCTAATGCTTGGCTTAATGTATACTGGCTTTTAGCTGCTATTTCGCTATTGTCGTTTAGTTTTTTGTTTTTTACCAAATTCGAAAAGCAAACAGAAATACCTGGGGTAGACTTATTAGATGATTTTAAACAAATGTTCAAACTGTTTGTTAAACTATTGACAATCGTTTTTGTAATTAGTGCTTTTCTATTTGTAATGATTGAGCAAGGAATTATGACATGGTTGCCTACGTTTAATGATAAAGTGCTTCATCTGCCAGAGAATATCAGTATTATGATGGCAAGTATTCTAGCAATTTCATTGGCTGTAGGAAGGCTTCTTGCTGGTGTGATTACTAAGTCTATCAATTGGATTTGGGTATTGACTTTTTGTATAATCATGGCAATGCTATTGGTGGTTTTTGTGCTTCCAAGAACAGTTGGTTTAGAAGTAAAAGATATTAATTCATTGAGTGATATTCCTTTGATGGGATTTGCATTTCCATTAGTGGGATTGTTTATAGCGCCTATTTACCCACTTTTGAATTCAGTTGTTTTGAGTGCTTTGCCTAATAAATTACACAGTTCGATGACAGGGTTAATAGTTGTTTTTTCGGCTCTTGGTGGCACAGTAGGGTCAAGGGTTATTGGTTATTTGTTTAAAAATGAAGGGCCAGAAAATGCTTTTTATTATACCTTGATTCCAATGTCATTATTATTGGTCTCCTTTTTTATTCTAAAAAAACTTACTTCTAAATCATGAAAATCACGCTAAATAATATAGAAAAAGTATTTCAGGAACTATTATTTCAAGAAGATACTGATCAAGATAAAAAAATTACCAAAGAGGATAAAGGGCCTAAGCGTTTTGTGCTGATAGATGAAAAAACTAAAGTAGAAAAGGTAATTACTGGAACGTATCATTTGTCAAATTTGCTTCAAGAGCTGGCTTTGCTACGAGAACAGAAGGTTAATGAGTTGGATTTATCTCATGTTGAAGAAGCTCCTGTTGAGAGAATCTCTAGAAAAATCCGTGAGGATTATTGGGATGAATTGACACGTACCATCGACAAGAAAGGGCTTGCCCAAATTCTTGAAGATGAAAAAACAGCTAATGAAGTGCCTACGCTTTATGTTTCTGCAAAGGATGAGGTAGGGGTTTCTTATTTTAAAGACTTGGAAAAAGATTTTAAAAATTTTAAAGTTGCTGTTTTGCCGAAGGATTATAGTGTCGATTATGTGGATACCTTGAATACAAAACCAGGAATTTTAGCATTAGCGCTGGAGCAAAAAGTATATAGTCTACAAGGCGTTCCTTTTGTGGTGCCCGGCGGAAGATTTAATGAAATGTATGGTTGGGATAGTTATTTTATAGGTGTTGGCTTGTTGATTGATGGTCAAATGGAGAAGGCTATGGCTATTGCCGAAAACTTCAGATACCAAATAATTCATTATGGTAAAATATTAAATGCAAACCGAAGCTATTATTTGACGAGAACGCAGCCTCCTTTGTATTCCTCGTTGTTAGTTAGTGTAATGAAAGACAGGAAAGTAAGTCGGGAGTGGTTGAAAAAGCATCTTGAAACTGTCATTTTGGAATACAATACCGTTTGGATGGTGCAGGGAAATCGATTGACACCTACAGGGTTAAATAGGTACAAAGCAGATGGAGTAGGAATGCCTTTTGAGGTGGAGCCTGGTCATTTTGACGATATCTTAGCGCCTTATGCCACAAAGTATAATTTGCCTATTAGAGAATTTGAAAAACAATATTTAAGCAGATCTATTGTTGATGATGAACTTGATCTTTATTTTGTTCATGATCGTAGCATGAGAGAGAGTGGGCATGACACTACAAACCGTTTGATAAATACCTGTGCCAATCTGAATTCAGTTGATATCAATAGTTTTCTTTATAAATACGAAAAGGATATCAGTTATCTTATCAAAAACTACTTTGAGGATTCTTTTCAAGTCGAAGGAATAACGTACGCTTCTGAAGATTGGGAGGATAAGGCCACTTTTCGTAAAAGCAAAATAGATGAATTGTGTTGGAATGAAGCAGCAGGGATGTATTTTGACTATGATTTTGTAAATAAAAAACAATTCCCTTTTGAAGCGGCAACTACCTTTTTTCCATTGTGGGCTGGATTATGTGATGAAAATCAGGCCAAAAAATTAGTAGGAGTAGCCTTGCCGCAATTCATTCAATCAGGAGGAATTACAGGAAGTACAAAAGCGAGTGTTGCTGGGATTCCTGAAGATGTCCCGCAACGACAATGGGATTATCCTTTTGGGTGGGCTCCTCATCAAATGTTGTTATGGGAAGGCTTAATCAATTATGGATATCTGGATAAAACCCAGGAAATGATTTATCGTTGGCTTTGGTTGATTACAAAAAATGCAGTAGAATATAACGGAACCATTCCTGAAAAATTTAATCTGGAAACTAGTTCACATAAAGTTTTTGCAGAATATGGCAATGTAGGGACTGAATTCGATTATATTTCTAAAGAAGGATTTGGGTGGGTAAATGCATCGTATCAATACGGTTTGCAAATTTTGAATGATGATTTTAAAACTCAATTGAACTCCCTAACTTTACCTGAAGATTTATTTAAAGTATAGTTTTTTATAAAAAAGCTGTCATTTGTATGCTATTTTTTTTAACTTTATAGTCAACTAAAATTTTTCAATATGACTGTAAATCAAATATTAAGCATTAAAGGGAATGATGTTCACTCTATAGTTTCTTCCATTACGGTTTATGAAGCCTTAAAAGTAATGGGCGAGAAAAACGTTGGAGCTGTTTTAGTAATTGAAGATAATTTACTTAGAGGGGTTTTGTCAGAAAGGGATTATGCTAGAAAAATTGTCTTGAAAAACAAAGCTTCCAAAGACACTCTTGTACATGAAATCATGGAGCGAAATGTTATTACGGTGAAACCAACAGATAATCTCGATTATTGTATGGAATTGATGAGTACAAAACGGATCAGACATTTACCGGTTGTTGAAAATAATGCGGTCTTAGGCGTTATTTCGATAGGAGATGTAGTGAAGTCTATTACAGAGATACAAAAAGAAACAATTCAGCATTTGGATTCTTATATCAGTGGGACAAAAGCATAATTAAAAATACAATTACCAATTTAAATAGCTGCAAATTAGTGCGGCTATTTTTTTTGCTGCAAAATGACAGTCGTTTTTTTGTAAAAGAATAGGAGAATAGTCTGCTTTTTAAAGCAACTCTTATATCTTTGTAAGCTAGAATAAAACCTAAGTAAATGAATAGCAATAGCAATAGTAAGAGAAGAGAAGCATTATTATATCATGCAAAACCGACTCCCGGTAAGATACAAGTAGTCCCTACAAAGAAATATGCAACACAAAGAGATTTGTCTTTGGCCTATACTCCAGGTGTAGCAGAGCCTTGTTTGGAAATAGCGAAAGATGTAAATAATGTATATAAATATACAGCTAAAGGGAATTTAGTTGCGGTTATTACAAATGGAACAGCAGTTTTAGGTCTTGGGGATATTGGTCCCGAAGCTTCAAAACCAGTTATGGAAGGGAAAGCTTTGTTGTTTAAAATTTTTGCTGACATCGATGTTTTTGATATAGAAGTAGATGTTAAGGATATTGATAAATTCATTGAGACAGTAAAGGCGATAGCTCCTACTTTCGGAGGAATAAATCTAGAGGATATTAAAGCGCCTGAATCATTCGAAATTGAAAGGCGTTTAGTTGAAGAGCTTGACATACCTGTAATGCATGATGATCAGCATGGAACTGCAATTATATCATCTGCAGCTTTGTTAAATGCACTTGAATTAGCAGGTAAAAAAATTGAAAATGCAAAAGTTGTAATTTCAGGTGCAGGTTCTGCAGCATTAGCGTGTGCTAATTTATACGTGCTGTTGGGAGTTAATCCGGCTAATATTACTATGTTTGATAAAGACGGAGTTTTGTCTAAAGATAGAACGGATATTTCTTTATTACAACAACGGTATGCAACTGATAAAAAAGGATTTACACTAACAGAAGCTATAAAGGGAGCAGATGTTTTCTTAGGGCTTTCTGCAGGAAATGTTCTTTCGGCGGAGATGTTGTTGACAATGGCAGACAATCCTGTTGTTTTTGCAATGGCAAATCCTGTCCCTGAAATCGATTATCATTTAGCGATAGCCACACGTACCGATATTATTATGGCTACGGGAAGATCAGATTATCCAAACCAAGTAAATAACGTATTAGGGTTTCCTTATATATTCCGTGGTGCATTAGATGTTCGTGCTACAAAAATAAACGAAGCAATGAAAATGGCGGCGGTTAGAGCGCTGGCGGCCTTAGCAAAAGAATATGTTCCTGAACAAGTGAATATCGCTTATGGTGCGACCAAATTAATTTTTGGACGTGACTATATTATTCCTTCTCCTTTTGATCCAAGACTGATAAGAGTCGTTGCTCCAGCTGTGGCAAAAGCTGCAATGGACTCTGGAGTTGCCTTAAACCCGATTACAGATTGGAATAAATATGAAGAAGAGCTTTTAGACCGATTGGGGAATGATAATAAAATGGTTCGATTGATTACCAATAGAGCTAAAATGGATCCTAAAAAAATCATATTTGCAGAAGCAGATCATCTAGATGTGCTAAAAGCAGCCCAAATTGTTTTAGAAGAGGGAATAGGGCAGCCCATTCTATTGGGTAATATGGAAATAATACTAGAGCTGAAAAAAGAATTAGGTTTTGAAACCGAAGTTGAAATTATCGATACTAAAATTGATGAAGAGAACGAAAGAAGAAATAGATTCGCAAATACGTATTGGGAAGCCAGAAAAAGAAGAGGGATCTCTTTGCTGGATGCTCAAAAATTAATGCGTGAAAGAAACTATTTTGCCGCGATGATGGTGAATGAGGGAGAAGCCGATGGCTTAGTTACTGGATATACCAGAAGTTATTCATCAGTGGTTAAGCCTATGTTGCAACTAATTGAGAAAGCACCAGGTGCATCTATTGCTGCAACTACAAATATGATGATAACAAAACGTGGGCCGATGTTCTTGTCAGATACAGCCATCAATATTGATCCATCTGCTGATGATCTGGCTAAAATTGCTATTATGACTGCTAAAACTGCTAAAATGTTTGGTGTAGAGCCCGTTATTGCGATGGTTTCATTTTCAAACTTTGGGTCGTCAACAGATACTAGTGCAGCAAAAGTAAGGGAGGCTGTAGCTTATTTACATAAGAATCATCCAGATATGGTTATTGACGGAGAAGTTCAAGCTGATTTTGCTTTGAACCCTGAAATGTTAAAAGAAAAGTTTCCGTTTTCTAAACTAGCTGGTAAAAAAGTGAATACCTTGATTTTTCCAAACCTTGATTCTGCCAATATCACTTATAAATTATTAAAAGAATTAAATCAGGTAGATTCTATTGGTCCAATTATGTTAGGTATGGGAAAACCAGTGCATATATTTCAATTAGGAGCAAGTGTTGAAGAAATGGTTAATATGGCTACTATTGCTGTTATTGATGCACAAGAAAAACAGAAGAAAAAAAATAAATAGGTCAAATAGATATTGAAAAGCACTCCGTCTTCATTACGGAGTGCTTTTTTTAATTCGAAACAACTATATTTATATTAAATACAAAACATTTTAATGATAACACATTTACAAGGTAAATTAGTAGAAAAAACACCAACAGAAGTAGTTATTGATTGTGGCGGTGTTGGTTATCACGTAAACATCTCGTTACATACCTATTCTTTGCTCCCAAATGCTGATTTTATAAAATTGTTTACCCACCTTCAAATTAAAGAAGACGCACACACTTTGTTTGGATTTGTTGAAAAATCAGAGCGAGAGATTTTTAAGATGTTACTTTCGGTTTCAGGAATTGGAGCCAGTATAGCCAGAACAATGTTGTCTTCATTAGATCCAAAACAAATTACAAATGCAATTGCATCTGGCGATGTTGTTACCATACAATCTATTAAAGGAATTGGTAGTAAAACAGCTCAAAGGGTAATCCTTGATTTGAAAGATAAAGTACTAAAATTGTATGATTTAGATGAAGTTTCAATGTCACAAAGCAATACAAATCGAGATGAGGCGTTATCAGCTTTGGAGGTTTTAGGTTTTGTTAGGAAAACCTCAGAAAAAATTATCGAGAAAATAGTAAAAGAAGATCCCGATGCTTCCGTGGAATCTATTATTAAGAAAGCTTTAAAAAGCTTATAAAATCAAAGTTATAAACCCGAATTGTATGCATAAAATTTGTACTTTTTTGATTGTTTTGTTTTGTGGTTCCGTGTCGTTAGCACAAGTAAAAGAGCAAGCTCAAGACACTACAAAAACAGGTTTTTCTTTAGGAAAAGTCCAAATAAAAGATCCTCAAAGTATCCTGTCAGCTTATGCATATGATCCAGTTACAGATAGGTATATTTACACCAACTCTGTTGATGGGTTTTCCATTAATTATCCGATCATTTTAACGCCAAAACAGTATGAAAATTTAGTATTGAAAGAATCTATGAGAGATTATTTCAAGAAAAAAACTGATGCTATCGACGGCAAAAAAGAAGGTAGTGAAGAAGCTAAAAAAGATTTGTTGCCAAAATACTATATTAATTCTAGTCTTTTTGAATCTATTTTTGGTAGTAACACGATTGATGTTAAACCGACAGGATCCGTAGAAATGGACTTAGGTATGCGCTACACAAAACAGGATAATCCTTCCTTTTCTCCAAGAAACAGATCTAATTTATCTTTTGATTTCAATCAAAGGATTAGTATGAGTTTAATGGGTAAAGTAGGAACAAGACTTAATGTAAATGCGAATTACGACACACAGTCTACTTTTGCATTTCAAAATTTAATTAAATTAGAATACGCCCCTTCTGAGGATGATATAATTCAGAAAATTGAAGTTGGAAATGTAAGTATGCCTTTAAATAGCTCATTGATTAGAGGAGCCCAAAGTTTGTTTGGGGTGAAAACTCAACTCCAATTTGGAAAAACAACGGTTACCGGTGTTTTTTCAGAGCAAAAATCACAGACGAAAAGTGTGGTAGCTCAAGGTGGAGGGACAATCCAAGATTTTGATATGTTTGCTTTGGACTATGATAATGATAGACACTTTTTCTTATCCCAGTATTTCAGAAATAAATACGATTCTTCATTAAAAAATTACCCGTTTATTGACAGTAGAGTTCAAATATCAAGGTTGGAAATTTGGGTGACCAACAAACAAACCCGAGTGAATACTACTTCTAATAATTTAAGAAATATTATTGCGCTTCAAGATTTAGGAGAAGGGCAATTATCTGGAATTGCTGATAACGAGGTGGTGGTTTTAGATCCTTCAACGGGTATATTTAATAATCCTTTTGACACTCCTTCGGACAACGCAAATAATGATTACGATCCTGCGCAAATTTTAACAGGAACTGGTTTGCTGAACAATAATATTCGAGAAATTGTAACTTCAAGCTCGGGGTTTAATGTTACTGTAAGTGAAGGGCAGGATTATTCAAAGTTAGAAAATGCCCGAAAACTGAATCCTAATGAATATACATTTAATGCACAGTTAGGTTATATTTCTTTGCAACAAAGATTAGCTAATGACGAGGTTTTAGCGGTAGCATATCAATATACTATTGGTGATAAAGTGTATCAGGTTGGAGAGTTTGGGAATGATGGTGTGGATGCAACGGTTGTGACGGGTACCACTCCTTCCAATCAGGCTATTGTTACTCAAAGTTTAATTTTGAAAATGCTGAAGAGCAATTTAACCAATGTTAAAAACCCAGTTTGGAATTTGATGATGAAGAATATTTATCAGATTCCTGGAGCCTATCAGGTAAAACAAGAGGATTTCAGGTTCAATATTCTTTATACAGATCCGTCTCCATTAAATTATATCACTGAAGCAAAAGATGCAGCCGGAAATCCGGTTCCCTTTCCTTCTAGTCCAACACCTGACAATCGAGTTGCAGAAACACCATTATTGAAAGTATTCAATTTAGATAAATTGAATTACAATAATGATCCTCAAACTGGTGGGGACGGTTTTTTTGACTTTATGCAAGGCATTACAATCGATTCTCAAAATGGGCGATTAATATTTACAACCAAAGAACCATTTGGAGAATTATTGTTTTCTAAATTATCCAATACGGGTTCAGGAGAGAATTATGATGATGCCAGCACTTATAATCCAAACCAAAAGAAATATGTTTTTAGAAACATGTATCGCAATACACAATCAGGCGCCTTGCAGGATAGTGATAAAAATAAATTTCTCTTAAGAGGAAAGTATAAATCCTCGGGAGGTGACGGAATACCAATTGGAGCGTTTAATGTACCAAGAGGTTCTGTTGTTGTTACCGCAGGCGGTAGAATTTTAGTGGAGGGGGTTGATTATAGCGTAAATTATCAATTAGGGCGAGTGCAAATTTTAGATGCTTCACTACAAGCTTCAAATACGCCAATTAATGTCTCTTTAGAAAACAATTCTATTTTCGGTCAGCAAACCAGACGGTTTATGGGTGTAAATGTGGAGCATAAAATTTCAGATAACTTTTTGGTTGGTGGAACTTTTTTAAAAATGTCTGAAAGACCATTTACTCAGAAATCAAGTTTTGGTCAGGAATCTGTGAACAATACTATTTTTGGTTTCAATACTAATTTTTCTACAGAGGTTCCTTTTTTAACTAGGTTAGTGAATAAGTTGCCAAATCTAGATACTGATGTACCGTCAAGCCTATCTATAAGAGGAGAAGTTGCGTTTTTAAAACCAGATTCACCAAAAGCGGATCAGTTTGAAGGAGAATCAACTATTTATGTGGATGATTTTGAAGGGTCTCAAACAACGATCGATATGCGTTCAGCGTACGCTTGGAGCTTGTCGTCCACTCCGGACAGAAATACTAGAAGCACCTATGATTTTAATGCGAATGCCAATGATTTAAGCTATGGTTTTAAAAGATCAAAACTGGCCTGGTATTCAATTGATCCTATATTTTATACTCAAAAACCTGCTGGAGTTTCAAATGATGACTTATCATTTAATTCCACTAGGAGAATCTACAGTCAAGAGCTGTACCCTTTAACAGATATTGCACAAGGACAATCACAAATCGTGAACACCTTAGATTTAAGTTATTATCCGTCTGAAAGAGGAGCATATAATAATAATGTAAATTTTGCGGCAGATCCTGCAGGCAATTTTGGAGGAATCATGCGATCTTTAAATTCTACTAATTTTGAGCAAGGAAATGTGGAATACATTCAGTTTTGGGTAATGGATCCTTATGTTGGAAAAGGGGCGATTCCTCAAACTAATTCAGGGAAACTATATTTCAATTTAGGCGAAATTTCAGAAGATGTTTTAAAGGATGGAAGAAAACAGTATGAAAACGGACTTGGGCCAGATCAAATATTGGTCAATCCGAGACCGATCTGGGGAGATGTTCCTGCTTCACAATCTTTAATCTACGCATTCGATACCAATGTAAATAATCGATCCAATCAGGATGTAGGATTAGATGGTTTGGCTAATGCCAATGAAGGGGCTGTGTATAACAACTTTGCTTCTGAACCAGATCCAGCTGCGGATGATTACACCTACTATTTGAATAGTTCTGGAAGTGTACTCGATCGCTATAAAAATTATAATGGAGTTGACGGGAATTCTGTGGTAGATATTAATAATCCAAATAGAGGATCGTCAACCGTTCCTGATGTTGAGGACATCAACAGGGATAATACAATGAATACGATCAATGCTTATTATGAATATAGCATCGATGTGAAATCTAATCCTGTTATCGGTCAGAATTATATAACGGATATTAGAGATACTCAGGTAACATTAGCGAATGGCGAAGTAACTGATTCGAGATGGATTCAGTTTAAAATTCCTGTTACGCAACCGGAGAATACGATAGGAAATATTTCAGATTTCAGATCGATTCGTTTTATGCGAATGTTTATGACTGGCTTTGATCAAGCAGTAACAGTCCGTTTTGGAGCTTTAGATTTAGTAAGAGGAGAATGGAGAAGGTATACCAATACGCTTGACTTCAACGATACAAATGTAGCAGATGATGGAACAGAATTTGACGTATCAGCAGTAAATGTTCAGGAAAATAATCAGAGATGTCCTATAAATTATATAACACCTCCAGGGGTGCAACGAGAACAATTGTTTAATAACAATACTATTATTAATCAAAACGAACAATCATTGTCGTTAAGAGTTGCAGGTGACGGATTAGAAATTAATGATTCAAGAGCAGTTTTTAAAAATGTAAGTATTGACATGCGTCAATTTAAAAAATTGAAAATGTTTTTGCATGCGGAGTCATTACCAAATGAAACTACGCTTAGAGATGATCAAATGGTAGGGTTTATTCGTTTTGGAAATGATTTTACTCAGAATTTTTATCAAATCGAGATTCCTTTGAAAGTGACAGTACCTTCGGCATCGGCGACGTTAAATTGTTCTCCGTTGAGTGCTGAGGCAGTATGGCCGGAAGAAAATGAAATCGATTTATCATTGGCACTATTGACCCAATTAAAAATATTGGCGATGAGTGTTGATTTAAGCACCTTGCCTTTAGACGGTATTTATTACTCAGATGATGACGCTAGCAGGCCTGAAGGAGATGGTACTAGTAAATTAAGATTAGGGATCAAAGGAAATCCTAATTTTGGATTAGTTAGAACTTTGATGGTGGGTGTAAAAAGCAATGAAACACATCAGGATATTAAAGGAGAAGTTTGGTTCAATGAACTTCGCTTAGCAGACATGGATAACCAAGGAGGGATGGCAGCAGTGCTAAACGTCGATTCTAATCTAGCTGATTTTGCCACAATTTCAGCTACAGGAAAGAAAAGTACGATTGGTTTTGGTGCATTGGAACAAGGGCCAAACGAAAGAAGTCGGGAAGATATTCAACAATATAACATTGTGACGAATGTTAATTTGGGGAAATTACTACCTCCAAAATGGGGCGTTAATTTACCATTTAATTACGCTATCGGCGAAGAAACGATTACTCCGGAATACGATCCTTTTAATCAAGATATAAAACTAAAACAGTTGTTGGATAATACTACAGACTCTGCTGAAAGAAATAATATTTCAAGTAGAGCCATCGATTATACAAAACGAATGAGTATTAATTTTATTGGAGTAAGAAAACAAAGAAGTCCTGAACAAAAACAACATGTTTACGATCCAGAAAATTTCACCTTCTCTCAATCGTATAACAAAGTAGAGCGACATGATTTTGAAATTGAAGATTATGTAGATCAGCAAGTGAACTCATCAGTTGATTATGCTTACAGTTTTCAACCCAAACCAATTGAGCCGTTTAAAAAGACTGAATTTTTGAAAAAGAGCAACTATTGGAAAATGCTAAGTGATTTTAATTTTAATTATTTGCCTTCTAACATATCCTTTAATACTAACATTAATCGACAATACAACCGTCAGCAATTTAGACAGGTAGATGTACAGGGAATTGGTATTGATCCTTTGTATCGAAGAAATTTTGCATTCAACTATCAATATGGATTTAATTATAATCTGACAAAATCTTTGAAATTAAACTATACAGCTTCGTCGAATAATATTGTGAAAAATTATTTGAATGCAGACAACGAACCTATTGATAGTTTTACAATCTGGGATAGTTATTGGGATATTGGAAATCCAAATC
Source organism: Flavobacterium sp. DW-iso2 (assembly GCF_058725285.1). NCBI lineage: Bacteria > Pseudomonadati > Bacteroidota > Flavobacteriia > Flavobacteriales > Flavobacteriaceae > Flavobacterium > Flavobacterium sp. DW-iso2. The sequence goes on from NZ_JBZXDY010000002.1 coordinate 149,579, forward strand.
AACACATGCAGCAATTGGTCTTAAATTATGAGATTCCAATTAATAAAATTCCGTTATTTAGTTTTGTGAAAGCTAATTATTCTTATACTGGTGACTATAGCTGGCAAAAATCATCAAATGCATTCTCTCAGTTAGAGGATGTTGGTATTCCAGATTTAGGGAATACAGTTCAGAATGCACGTTCTAATAACTTGAATACAAGTTTTAATATGGACATGCTTTATAAGTATTTGGGATTGACGAGAAATTCGGCTAAGACAGCAAATAAGCAGAAAGCGGCTGCTCCTAAACCAGGACAGAAAGTGGTGAATACTAATGTGAAATCTCAAGCTCAAAACAATCAATTTGTTGATGGTTTAATGGGAGTATTGACTAGTGTAAAAAATATTCAGATTAATTATACTGAGAATAGCGGTACCGTTTTACCGGGTTACACACCAAGCGTTGGGTTTTTAGGATCTTCGAGACCATCACTAGGTTTTACGTTCGGAAGTCAAGATGATGTGCGATATGAAGCTGCAAAAAATGGTTGGCTGACCAGTTATCAGGAGTTTAATCAAAATTTTACTCAGGTAACGAATAAGATGTTTAAGGCAACTGCAAATGTAGATTTGTTTCCGGATTTAAAAATTGATTTAGCAGCTGACAGGTCTTATTCGCAGAATTATTCGGAACAATATAATGTGTTGGACGGTCAGTATTACTCGCTTTCGCCTTATACATACGGACTTTTTTCTGTTTCAACGGTCTTGATAAAAACATCGTTTTCTACAAGCGACGAAAAATCTTCTGCAGCATTTGATGATTTTAGAACTAACAGGCTTGTAATTGCAAACCGACTAGCTTCTGAACGTGGAATAGATATAAATAATCCTAGTAATCGTGATGCAGATGGGTATCCATTAGGATATGGTAAAAATAATCAAGCGGTATTATTGCCTGCTTTTATGGCGGCCTATTCAGGAAGTGATGCATCAGGGGTCTCTTTGGGGATTTTTAGAAGCGTACCTATTCCTAACTGGGCAGTAAAATATAATGGATTGATGCGTTATGATTTATTCAAAAGGAATTTTAAACGTTTCTCTCTGCAACATAATTACAGGGCATCTTATACTATTAATCAGTATCGTTCAAATTTCGAATATGATAAAACACCTGACGGAGTTGATGCGAGCGGAAACTTTTTTAATAAAACAATCATGTCTAATGTCAATTTAGTGGAGCAATTTAGTCCGCTAATTCGAATGGATTTCGAACTAAAGAGTTCGTTGAAAATACTAACTGAGATCAAGAAAGACCGAGCGTTATCAATGAGTTTTGATAATAATTTATTGACAGAAGTAAAAGGGGTAGAGTACGTGGTTGGTTTAGGATATCGATTTAAGGATGTTATCTTTTCTTCTAGATTAGCAGATAATCCTTCGGGCATCATCAAAGGAGATATTAATATGAAGGCAGATTTCTCTTATCGTAATAATCAAACCATAGTTAGGTATTTAGATTATGATAACAATCAGTTAGCTGGAGGACAAAATATTTGGTCTTTAAAATTGACAGCTGATTATGCTTTCAGTAAAAACCTGACCGCTATTTTCTATTATGACCACTCTTTTTCAAAAGCGGTAATTTCGACCTCGTTCCCTCTTACGAATATTCGATCCGGATTTACGCTTCGATATAATTTTGGGAATTAATTTATTAAAATCTAAACTATATTTAAATAGAAGATTGTTACATTTGCACAACAATAATTCAATTATCAATTATCAATACGTATTTATTATGAATATACCAGCAGATTTAAAGTACACTAAAGATCACGAATGGGTTAGTTTAGAAGGTGATGTTGCAACTGTAGGAATCACACATTTCGCTCAAAAAGAATTAGGGGATATCGTTTATGTTGAAGTGGAAACTTTGGACCAGACTTTAGAAAAAGATGAGGTTTTTGGTACTGTAGAGGCTGTTAAAACAGTATCGGATTTGTTCTTGCCTTTATCCGGAGAAATTATTGAATTCAATGACGCTTTAGAAAGTACTCCGGAAGCAGTAAACGCAGATCCTTATGGTGCTGGTTGGATGATAAAAATTAAAGTTTCAAATGTTGCAGATTATGATTCTTTACTTTCAAGTGAGGCATACAAAGAACTTATAGGTGCTTAAACAAATAGTATTCTGGATTGCTTTATTATGGTCAGGGTTGGTTCTTTTTTTGTGTTTAGTTCAGTCGAATAAGATGCCTGTCGTAAATATTGAAAACTTAGATAAAATAGTTCACGCTTTCTTTCATTTCGTATTTACATCACTTTGGATTTTGTTTTTTAAAACACAAATAAAAGATCCGGATAGTTATAAGCCATATATTATTTCATTTTTGTTTTCTGTCCTTTTCGGAATTACAATTGAAATCATGCAAGGTCAATATACTACAACCAGAAAAGAGGACGCACTAGATGTAGTAGCAAATATGGTTGGAGCAGTTTTAGCTGTATTTTTAATTTTTTTATATTTTAGAAATAGGCGTTTAAATAAAATCTGATACAAATAGTAATCCCACTTCGGTGGGATTTGTTTGTTTTAAAGAGGTATTTCTTTTTGCTTTACAATTTAATTTCCCTCAGATTTGATTAGTTTTATTGGATAGTCATTTTGCTGGTCTAAAATTTGGGTAGATAGCTATGGTGGTCGCTTTAAAAGTATTTGCAACTATAAAACTTATGCCAATTTAATATGTATTTTTGTAATTTATGAAGATATCAATTATAGTTAAATCAGTAGAAAAATGAACATCAAAAAATATTTAGATTCGACTTATTTAAAAACGGCGGAGCAGGCAGGGCTTAATCAAGAAGATAATGTAAAAATAGTCGAAGGGTTTATTCAGGAAGCTATTAATGAGCATTTTAAATTGATCATGATTCGTCCTAATATGGTTTTATCAGCTAAACAAATGGTTTCTGAGGCTGGTTCGAATTTACAAATTGGAACGGTTATCGATTTTCCTGAAGGGAAGTCAGCTATTGCCGTTAAATTAGTTGAAGCAGAAAAGGCAATTCAGGACGGAGCAGATGATTTAGATTTTGTCTGTAATTATGAGGCGTTTAAGAATGGTAATATTGATTTGATTAAAGAAGAGATTTTGAAAGGAACTCAACTTGGTATCGAAAACAATAAAGTGGTAAAATGGATTATTGAGGTTGCTGCATTGAATGATGAGCAGATTGTACAATTGACGGATTTGATAAAAAAGGTTGTAGTTTCTAATTTTAAGGAAACTAGTTTTTCCTCGGTATTTGTGAAGTCTTCAACTGGATTTTTTAAAACGGATAATAATTTGCCTAATGGGGCGACAATACCGTCGATTATTTTGATGTTAGAAAATGCGATACCACTATCTGTGAAAGCCGCTGGGGGAGTTAGAACCTACGAAGAGGCGGTTGAAATGATTAAGTTAGGAGTGAAGCGAATAGGAACGTCAGGAGCAAAAGCAATTGCTAACGGAGAAAACACCAACATTGGATACTAATTATACAATCAAAATAAATATGGAAAAGGGTTTGTTAACTTTAATTGCATCATTTCTTTCTTTTTTTACCTATGCACAAGATCTAGATTTATTAGAGTCGAATCGTTCTCCTGAGCGTTTTCCTGTTTTTCCAATTTGTAAGAATCTGGAGAATAAAGAACTGGAAAGCTGTTTTTATGATGAGGTTCAAGAGTTTGTCTTTCAAAATTTTGTTATTCCTGAAGAGCTTGTGGCAAACAATTTTCAGGGAAATGTAAAAGTGCTTTTTGAGGTAGATGCAACAGGTATTTTCAAAGTAATCTATGTAAATGCAATTGATGAAGAATTAATTAAGGAAGCGAAGAGAGTTTTTGCCAAGTTTCCTAAAATTAGTCCGTCAACTTATAATGGCAAGTCAGTTTATTCAAAATACAATATCACGATTTCAATTCCATTAAAAAGTGCTGAATCAAGAGCTTCAGAGGCATTGGCTCGTGCCGAAATATTACAAAGTAATACAAAGCAACTAACGGAATTAGATAGTATTGTTTATAAGAAATACAATAATCCGGAGTATGATAGTCATTTAAATATTCCATTCTCACATAGTTACTACGCACAATTTGATGGGGCATTAAATCGAGTAGGAAGTAATAACCACACTGCTTCAAAGCCGTACACTTATGCTGAGGTTTCAAAGTACTATGATATTAAAGAGGTAAATGAAAAACTCAAGAAAAATGTTGTTGGTTGGTGGGCGAAAAAGTTGTGGAATGAAAATGCAGTTGAAATCCAGGGAGACGGCTATTGGTTGTCCTTAAACCCGATATTGGATTTGCAAGTAGGTAAAGCTTCTGGTAGCGATGTTTCTTATACGTATGTCAATACACGCGCGATTAATTTTAGAGGAGGGCTTGGGGATAAACTAAATTTTTCGACCACTGTATTTGAAAGTCAGGGACGTTTTGCAGATTATTTTAATCGGTATGCTGAATCGATAAAGCCTGCCGGTGGTAACCCTGCAATTATTCCTGGAATGGGAATTGCAAAGGATTTTAAAACTGATTCCTATGATTTTCCTTTGGCGGAAGCTAATTTAACATTTTCGGCAAGCAGGCATGTCGATTTGCAATTGGGTTATGGAAGGAATTTTATCGGAGACGGGTACCGCTCGTTGATGGAGAGTGACGGAGCAAGTCCGTATCCTTATTTTAAAATAAACACTAATTTTTGGAAAATTAAATACACTAATACGTATATGTGGCTGAAAGACGTGCGTCCCGAAGTTACTCTGGAGAGAACCTACGCGACTAAGTTTATGGCAAACCATTATTTGAGTTGGAATATTTGCAATAGATTGAATCTTGGTTTCTTCGAATCAGTTATTTGGACCAATACAAATGACAGGGGCTTCGATGCTAGTTTTGTTAATCCGATTATATTTTACAGATCAGTTGAGTTTGCCTCTTCTGCCAGAACTGGAAATGCGTTATTAGGGCTTACATATAAGTATAAGTGGAGCGATAAAATTAATGTTTATGGTCAGTTTTTGTTAGACGAATTTTCTTTGGGAGATATAAAAAAGCGAGATAACAGTTGGAAAAATAAATACGGGTATCAGTTGGGAGTCAAATACTATAATGCATTCCATGTTGATAATTTATTACTGCAGTTTGAATACAATCATGTGCGGCCCTATGTGTATTCTCATAGTGTGCCAATTACAAATTATGGACATAATAATCAAAATATCGGCCATCAGTGGGGTGGAAATTTCAAAGAATTTATTCTAATTGCCCGCTATCACAAAGGTAGGTATTTTGCTGATGCAAAAATCACTGCGGGTACCCGTGGCTTGGATTTTGACAATGCTGACGACAGTTTTAATTATGGTGGAAATATTTATAAAGATTATGATGAAAAACGACCATTTGATAGCAGTGTGAAAGTGGGGCAGGGGAATAAAACGTCTCTTTTTATAGCGGATATTCAAGGAGGATATTTAGTAAATCCGACAACTAATTTAAAGATTTTTGGTAGTTATATTTATAGAAGCTTTGATCCTACAAAGAATACCGCAGCTACATTCAGTGAGAGTACTAATTGGTTCACCTTAGGACTACGCGCAGACGTTTTTAATTGGTATTTTGATTATTAGAAAAGGTTTGAATTAACGGTGTTTAAATTCAAAAAAGGAGCTTTTGTTTAGTAATTATCCGGAAGTATTTTTTTATATCAATATTACTTTAAAAAAAATCTAAATTCTTCATTCTAATTTCTATCTGTAAGTTGTACCTTTGCAGCAGTTTTAAAAAACCAAATGAAAACCGCATTGAATAGTACGTCAAATACATTTTCCCTTAAAAGAGTTTTTCTTGATTTTAAAGAAATCACGAAAGCGGGATTGGCTATAAGTGTCTTATTTTCCTCTATCGCAGGATATTTTTTGGGTTTTAATAGTGAACATCCTTTTCAGTGGTCTGTATTGATAATGCTTGCCATAGGAGGATATTGTATGGTGGGGGCTTCAAATGCATTTAATCAAGTGATTGAAAAAGATTTGGATGCTTTGATGGACAGAACTAAAAATCGCCCTGTTCCTGCAGGAAGAATGTCTACTTTTTCTGCTTTAGTCGTTGCGAGTTTGCTTACCATAATAGGAATTACATTACTCTATATGATCAATCCTAAAACAGCAATGTTTGGTGCGATTTCTATATTTTTATATACAAGTGTCTATACGCCGTTAAAGACAATGACGTCGTTATCTGTTTTCGTGGGCGCTTTCCCTGGTGCTATACCGTTCATGTTGGGATGGGTTGCGGCAACAGGTGATTTTGGAATAGAGGCGGGAACGTTATTCTTAATTCAGTTTTTTTGGCAATTTCCTCATTTTTGGGCAATTGGTTGGTTTTTGTATGAAGATTATGAAAAAGCTGGTTTTTTTATGTTACCAACAGGAAAGAAAGACAAGGGTACTGCTTTGCAAGTTATTTTATATACGATATGGCTTGTTATAGCTTCATTGTTGCCTTCGTTAGGATATACTGGGAAGTTGTTTATATCTCCTGTGGCAGCAGTAGCAGTTTTTTTATTGGGAGTTTGGATGTTGTTTTATGCAGTGAAACTCTATAAGTTAAGAACAGCAAAAGCAGCTAAAACGTTGATGCTGGTTAGTGTTGCGTATATTACTTTGTTACAATTCGTATATATAATTGATAAATTTTTGAGATAGTTATGGAAGTTACAATGACAACAGAAGAGTATAAATCTAGAACGGCAAGATCATACAAATTGATATTGCTGTTTGCTATGGTCAGTATGACCATGATGTTCGCTGGTCTTACTAGTGCGTTTGTGGTAAGTAAATCAAGAGTAGATTGGTTGAAAGATTTTGAATTGCCAACAGCCTTTTATTTTAGTACTATTGTGATAATTGGGTGTAGTGTTACGTTTCACTTGGCTAAAAAATCGATTCAAAAAGACAATAAAAGTGCGACTACTACATTTCTTTTTGCTACTTTAGCATTGGGAATTTTGTTTATAATTTTGCAATTTGTAGGTTTTGATCAGATAGTACAACAAGGGTACTATTTTACAGGAAGTGAGAGCTCAATTACAACTACATTTCTTTATGTTGTGACCGTGGTGCACTTAATTCACCTTGCAGGGGGGGTAATTTCATTGCTAATTATAATTTATAATCATTTTAAACAAAAATACAATTCGAGTCAAACTCTTGGAATAGAACTAGGTGCAATGTATTGGCACTTTCTTGATTTCTTGTGGATTTATTTATTTGTATTTTTATATTTCTTTAAATAAGAAAAAAACGTAAATTTGGGAACTTTTTAACGAATAACTTTTATGGAATCGACAGTTACTGCTGGGAATAGCGAAGAAAAAACTTGGGGAGGCGGCAATGAGCCAATGGGAGCAAGTTATGGTAAATTAATGATGTGGTTTTTTATCGTGTCAGATGCCTTAACGTTCTCTGGATTTTTAGCCGCTTATGGTTTTTCTAGATTTAAATTTATTGAGACATGGCCGTTGGCCGATGAAGTGTTTACTCACTTTCCATTTATGCACGGTGTTTCTGCACCGATGTATTATGTGGCATTGATGACTTTTATTTTGATTTTTTCATCTGTAACAATGGTTTTGGCTGTTGATGCAGGTCATCAAATGAAAAAAAACAAGGTTGTTCTTTATATGTTTTTAACAATCGTAGGTGGAGGGATCTTTGTAGGGTCGCAAGCTTGGGAGTGGAAAAACTTTATCAAAGGGGAATATGGTGCAATCGAAACAAAAGGAGGTAGTTTACTTCAGTTTGTTGATAAAGATGGGCATCGTGTTGCGCTAGCTGATTTTGCTGCAACTTTGCCAGTAGAAAGAGAACAATTGACAAGAAATAAAGGAAAGTGGTTCATGAGTGAGCCTGCTTTGCCTACTTACTCTATTGCAGAAGTTCAAGCAGGGTTTAAAGCGCATCCTGGACTTCTTATTAGAACGGAAGTTATTTATGAAGCAACTCCAGAAACTAAGGTTGATGCAAAAATAAATCACGACTTAAGTAAATTTAAACAAAAGACGGTTTTAACAAGAGAAGAGTCTGAGTTAAGGTTGACTCAAGCGTCTTATGTTGTTGAAGGGGCTAACTTGGTTAGGAATGAATACGGTAGTAAGTTATTTGCTGATTTCTTTTTCTTTATAACAGGATTTCACGGATTTCACGTTTTTTCTGGTGTAATTATAAATATCATTATATTTTTTAATGTACTTCTTGGAACTTACGAGAAAAGAGGGAGTTATGAAATGGTCGAAAAAGTTGGTTTGTACTGGCACTTCGTCGATTTAGTTTGGGTATTTGTATTTACGGTTTTCTATCTAGTTTAATTTTCAAAAATTATTATTATGTCACACGAACACGAATATGTTTCAAATACCAGTAGAATCTGGAAAGTTTTCGGAATATTATCTATGGTTACTATCGTAGAAGTTATCTTAGGTATTCTTAAGCCAGATGCATTACACTTGAGTTATCTTTTAGGGTTAAGTTTGCTTAACTGGATTTTTTATGGCCTTACATTATACAAAGCATATTATATCGTTTACGCTTTTATGCATATGGAGGGTGAAAAAGGCGCTCTAAGATATTCAGTTGTGCTACCAGTAATATTTTTAGTTTTATATTTACTCTTCATTCTATTGACGGAAGGTAATTATATTTATGGGGTTTTTAAAGATTCGACCATTAAATGGAATTTTTAACAATATATTAATTCAAAAAAAAGGGTATCCGTCGCGGCGGATGCCCTTTTTTATTTTATTTTTGTACCTTAAATGACACCTTCATTATAATGAAAAAAAATATCGTTCTTTTTGTTCTTTTTATATTGCCTATAGTGGCTTATCTTTTTTTTGCTTCTGGTGTAAATGGTTTTACTAAATTACCCGTTATTACCCCTAAGGTGAATGATTTCGGAAATTGGCAATCTTTAGATGGAAAAAAAGTTTCTTTAGATAATAAAATAACAATTTTAGGTTTTGGCGGATCTAATCTTTTGGAAAACCGAGGTAATCTTTTCAATCTTAATGAAAAGATATACCAGCGCTATCATACTTTTAAAGATCTTCAGTTTGTTATGCTTTGTCCTTTGGGTACAGAAGATGACGTTAAAAGCATTTTGGATGCTTTAGACGAATTTACAGATGTGTCTCAATGGCATTTTTTGTTTACCACTCCTCAAGAGATTAACTCTTATTATAGTCAATTAAAATTAGTTGGAGAGTTAGACTCGCATTCTGGAACTCCAGATGTTTATATCTTGGACAAAGCGAGAAACCTTAGGGGAAGAAAGAAGGTGAAAGAATATAAAGAAGGCTACAATACTTTTCATCCTTCGGAACTTAGTAATGAGATGTTAGATGATTTTAAAGTGATCCTTTACGAATATCGAGCAGCACTTAAGAAAAATCACAATGCTACAAAGCAACTTTAAATTTAGGTTATATGTTTAAAAATAAATCATACATCGGGATTTCGTTTATTATTCTTGTTTTTGGAATATATGCAGTTCCTAAAATAATATCGCGAATACAAAATAATGAAGTTGTAAAAGGAGACCGTTTAGACAAGGTTGAAATGACAAACGCAACAGATGAGAAGTTAATCAAAATAGGTCCGGCACCAAAATTTGAATTAATGAATCAAGAAAACATGAAGATTACAAATGATAGCTATAAGGGCAAGGTTTATGTTTTAGAGTTTTTCTTCACGAGTTGTCCTTCTATTTGTCCAAAAATGAATCAAAGCATGTTATTGATTGAGAAGAAATTTTTTGGTAATCCAAATTTTGGTATAGTATCGATCAGTATTGATCCTAAGCATGACACACCCGAAGTTTTGAAAGAACACGCCAAATTTTTGGGTGTTAGATCATCAAATTGGAACTTCTTGACCGGTGATAGGGATTATATTTATGATTTGGCTAATAAAGGTTTTAATCTTTATGCAGGAGAAAATAGTAAGGTAAATGGAGGCTTCGAGCATTCAGGTCTGTTTGCTTTGATTGATAAAAACGGAAATATCCGATGCAGAAAAGACGACTTTGGGAATCCTATCTTGTATTATGATGGTTTAGACAAAAAAGGAGTTAGAGATATTCAACAAGATATTAGTGTTTTATTAGAAGAATAAATAAGATGAAAGAACAAAATTTAGAGCAGAAATATAATAAGTGGATAATAGCAGTATCTATCATAATACCGGTTGCAGTTGCGTTTCTTTTTGGAGTGAAACTAAAAGATTTTGGTTACAATGTGGAGCCTCTTTCTTTTTTACCTCGTATTTATGCCACTACAAATGGCATAACGGCTATTTTATTAATAGCCGCTGTTATTGCAATTAAGAACGGTAATAGAAGGCTACACAAATCATTGATGACAAGCGCTATTGCTTTGTCTGTGGCTTTTCTTGTAATGTATGTTGCTTATCATATGACTTCTGATTCTACCAAATTTGGTGGAGAAGGCGTTATAAAGTATGTATATTATTTTATACTAGTGACACACATCATATTGTCAATTATAATTATTCCTTTAGTTTTGATTACGTATGTTCGAGCTTGGGCTCAAGTGTTCGACAAGCATAAAAAAATAGCTCGCATTACTTTTCCTATCTGGTTGTATGTGGCTGTTACTGGTGTTGTCGTTTATTTAATGATTTCGCCTTACTATGTCAGATAGAATAACAGGAAATAAAAAACTGGAAAAAAGAGTTATGAAAAAGAGAGTTACAATACTAATTTTTATCGTTTCTTTATTTTTTTCTCTTAATGTTGAGGCACAATGTGCCATGTGTAGAGCTGCATTAGGAGGTAAAGAGAATAATGTGCAGGCGCAGGCAGTGAATGACGGTATCGTTTACCTGATGGTGATTCCTTATGTTCTGGTTGTGGGTATTGGTTATGCCGTGTATCGCATGAGAAAAAACAAAAAGACGGACTAAGTCAGATTGTTTCTATTTTAGTCCATCAATTGAAATATTTATTTCCCCATTTACTTTGATCAAAGCGATTATAGCATTGTTTGTTAATTGCACTTTTTGGAATCGTATGTCTTCGACCTTTCCGTTTACAAACACACCAGGCATTGGAGAGTAATTTTTCAGATAGCTTGTTATTGTGTTTTTACCAGCGTCTAGATTACTTTGGATTGAATAGCGACAGTTCTCTTTTATTTTGCGAAGAACTAATCCTTGGGCAAGCCAGTTCGCCGTTCGCATTAATTTATTCTTAGTATCTAAAACGTAATCCAAGTCGTTAAAAGATATTTCTTTAGACTTGTCGTCGTACTGAGGAAAACCGGCTAAGTAAATTTTTCCGTTTACAGACCCTGATAAATCTAGAGCAATAACCATTTTGCCGTTTTTGTGCCAAATTGTAACATCCTGTACTTTTACTTTTTTGCCTCCTGATTCAAATTCTTGCCCGGCAAAATTTTTCTTCATTATTTTAGAAGCATCGTTGTAGGTAGATACGGTAACAATATTAGCTGTAATCTGATTTGGAATTTTAGTAACAGGTTTTAAAGTTATTTTGTTCAAATCAAATTTTGATGCGGGTTGTTGACCTATTATAGTTTCTATATTGCATTTCATACCCATTTGTAGTGAAAATTGATCATTCTGTAGTTTCGAGGCGGTAGTATAGATTTCCAAAGGAACTATTCGTAGCCAACTTTCATAGTCGTCATTCATTTGAAATGGCATACAAATTTTTTCTAAGGCGGTTAGTACATTTGGTTTGAAATCCATTGATTTTCCCACTGCTTCATCAATTTTGCGCTCTATTTTAGACTTGAATAGTTTTATTGCTGGGTTGATTAGATAGGTAACAGGAATGTTTTTTCCAAAAACAGTTGTGGTAGGACTTTCATTCCAGTCTAAAGAACTCAGTTCTGTTTTGGTGTTTAATTTCCAATTAGTCAAGCTAACCTCACTTGTTAATATCACCACTCCGTTAAGGTTGAACTCTTGGGTTTTGTAGAATTCGGTACCTAGTGTCTTTGTGCCTATTCTGTATTTAACTAAAACTTTTAGGGGTAACGTAGTTTTTATTCTGTCTCCTGACTTTTCATTGGTATTTTCGATGGTTATGGGGGCTAACTTCCATACTTTTATTTCTATATTGTCATCTTCAATGTTGCTATCTTCGTAGATTAATCCGTTTAAAAGTGCGTTACTTTGGTGTTCAATGTCTTTAAGTTTAACGGTAATTGGCAAAGTAATAAAAGAGGGAGTATTTTCATACACCAAAGGACTTGCATCGTCTGGTTCCGGTTTTAAGGAGCTTATTTTTTGCGAGGGAGAGCAGCTAAAGAAAAGCATGAATGTGAATGCGGAAAATAGGAATGAAGTACGTTTTAGCATTTGTAGTGATTTGAGGTTGCGAAATTAGTGAAACAAATATATTTTTTTGTTTTTTTGTAACAAAAGCATATTTTTAATGTCTAATTAATTTTATATGATAGGCTACGTTCATCAAGATTTTGTATTTTTATTCGAAATTCAAGGAATGAAAATGTTACTTTCGCGTAGCCGTTACATTACAATTTATTTAAAGAGATATGTCAAATAAAATTTATTTTAGTTTAATTCTATTACTACTGTACAGTCTAACCTCAAATGCTCAAACCAAAAAGTGGACATTAAAGGAGTGCGTTAATTATGCGTTGGAGCATAATATTTCAATCAAACAGACGGAGTTAGATATTAAAACGTCTACCATTGATAAAAGAGGAGCAATAGGGAGTTTTCTTCCATCGCTAAACGCTAATGCATCTCATTCGTGGAATATTGGTTTAAACCAAGATATAACGACGGGACTTTTGCAAAATCAAACGACGCAGTTTACTTCAGCTGGAGCTAATGTGGGGATCGATATTTACAAAGGTTTACAGAACCAAAACTCACTTAGAAGAGCCAATCTTTCTATTGTCGGAGCTAAATATCAATTAGTAAAAATGAAAGAGGATATTGCGCTTAATGTAGCAAATGCCTTTTTACAAGTGCTTTTTAATAAGGAAAATTTAAAAGTGCAAGTAGATCAAAGGAGTATTAATGAAAAGCAGTTAGTGCGTTCGCAGGAATTAGTAAATGCTGGGACAATACCTAAAGGAGACCTGCTAGATGTTAAAGCTACATTAGCATCTGATAATCAAAAAGTGATTACTGCCGAAAATTCTTTGTTGATTTCTAAACTTAGTTTAGCGCAATTACTACAATTGGACAGTTTTCAAGATTTTGATGTTGTAGATGATACTGAGGCAAAAGATGTAAATAGTATATTGTTGCAGACACCAACAGCTATATATGATAAGGCGAAGGAACAAAGAACAGAATTGAAAATAGCCCAAACTAATCTGGAAATAGCGGAAAAAAGTGTGGCTATCGCAAAAGGAGGTTTGCTACCGACTTTAATAGGATTCTATAACTTCAATACTCGGATTTCGTATGCTGATGTTGCATTGCGTGACAATACTGGAAAAGTTATAGGAACACAAGCTCCGCCTCCATTTTTTACTCAATTCGGAGATAACAAAGGGCAATCGTTTGGAGCGCAATTATCGATTCCTGTGTTTAATGGATTTTCAGCCAGAAATAATGTAGAGCGTTCTAAAGTAAACTTGGAGAAATCCAAAATTGCCGTTGAGCAGCAAAGTTTAGATTTGCAAAGAAATGTCTATACAGCGTTTACTGATGCAAAAGGGGCTTTAAATGCCCATGAATCGTCCATAGTGGCATTAGAGTCGAGACAGGAAGCCTATTATTATGCAAAAGAAAAATTTGATGTTGGCTTAATGAATTCTTTCGATTTAAATCAATCTCAAACCTTATTGTCTAATGCACAGTCCGATGTGCTTAGGACTAAATACGATTATATTTTCAAAATTAAAATATTAGAATTCTATTTTGGAATTCCTATCATTAAAAACTAATAGATTATGTCAAAGAAAACGATTTATGTCTTAATAGGTGGTGCCATTGGTGTTATCGCTTTATTAATAATACTTTCAAAAACTGGAGTTATTGGAAGCAAAGATAAAGGCAAGGAAGTCGAAACAGCTATAGTCAATGCTACAACTATCGTTGAAACTGTTTCTGCTACCGGTAAAATTCAACCCGAAATTGAGGTTAAGATTTCCTCTATGGTTTCTGGGGAAATCATTTCCTTACCTGTTATAGAAGGGCAAGTAGTTAAAAAAGGGGATTTATTAGTTAAGATAAATCCAGATTTATATACATCAAGTTTAAATAGAACGATAGCAGGTTTATCGGGATCGAAAGCCGGATTGACTCAGGCTGAAGCCCAGTTTAAAGAAGCGAAATCAGGCTACGAAAGAAACAAAGTGTTGTTTCAAAAAGGGATTATTTCTAAATCAGATTGGGATAAAGCAATCGCTTCCTTTGAAGTTGCTAGAGCTACAAAAGAATCCGCATACTTTAATGTAAAAAGTGCTTCAGCTTCGGTAAGCGAGGCTCAGGATAACTTAGGGCGAACTGTAATTTATGCTCCTGCTGACGGTACTATTTCGATGCTTAATGTGGAGTTGGGTGAAAGAGTATTAGGGACGCAACAAATGACAGGTACTGAAATTTTAAGAGTAGCGAACTTGAATAACATGGAAGTTGAAGTAGATGTAAACGAAAATGATATTGTAAAAATTAAAGTAGGTGATGCCGCTAAGGTAGAAGTTGATGCTTATTTAAAAAAACAATTTAAAGGCACCGTTACGGGTATTTCTAATTCGGCTAGTTCAGCTTTAACAGCAGATCAAGTAACTAATTTTAAAGTAAAAGTAAGAATACTTAAAGAATCATATTTAGATTTATTAGAAGGAAAGCCAGCAGCTTATTCTCCTTTTAGACCAGGAATGACAGCAACTGTTGATATTATAACTAAAACAAAGAAGGATGTATTGGCAGTGCCAATAAGTGCTGTAGTTGTTAAATCGGATACAGCGGCGGTTAGCGATAGTAAAGTATTGGATCCTGCTGATGATAAAAAAGAAGTGCCAAAAAGCGATAAAAAATTCGAATGCGTTTTTGTAAAAGTAGGGGATAAAGCTAAAATACGCGTTATCAAAACTGGAATTCAAGACGATACAAATATTGAGGTGAAAATGGGTCTTAAAAAAGGAGATGTCGTAATTGTAGGGCCGTATACTACTGTTTCTAAAGATTTGAATTCGGGTGATATGGTGTTTATTAAATCAGAAAACGTCAAAGAAAAAAGCAAATAGTTTATTTTTAGATTTGTACTTTTGCCGATAAATAATTTGGATCCTAAATATAAAAGTATTGGCCTATATTCTTAACATCGAAACTTCAACGAAAAATTGTTCAGTAACAATTGCTAAAAATGGAGAAACCGTTATATGTAATGAAATTGCAGAAGAAGGGTATTCACATGCTGAACGCTTGCATGTTTTTATTGAAGAAAGTCTAAAAGAAGCGGGTATTGTATATAAAGACTTATCTGCGATTGCGGTGAGTAAGGGACCGGGATCTTATACCGGTCTTCGCATTGGTGTTTCTGCTGCTAAAGGCTTATGTTATGCATTAAGTATTCCTTTAATAGCAGTTGATACTTTGCAAATATTGGCAGCGCAGGCGTCTGTTTTTGATGGGCTGATTATACCAATGATTGATGCCAGAAGAATGGAAGTGTATAGCGCGATATTTACGCCAGAATTAGAAAGTAAAAGGGAAACTCAGGCGCAAATTATAGCAGATAACTCATTTGAAGAGTTAGAGGGATTAGTTTACTTTGTTGGGGATTGTGCTGAGAAAGCGCAAACTGTGTTGATGAAGGAAAATTTTATATTCTTGGAAGAAATTAAATACCCTTCGGCAAATCAAATGAGTGCTCTTAGTTTTGAAAAGTATAAAATAAATGACACAGTTGATGTCGCTTATTTTGAACCTTTTTATCTAAAAGATTTTATGTTAACTACTTCAAAAAAATAAGTAAAATAGTTAGTTTGCAACTTTAGACATTTCTTTTACATACGGTTGGATTATTATTCCTGCAGCATCAAAAGCGGTTTTGCAATTTTCTAAAGTTTCAGTAAAAACAGCTCCGAAGTCTGCACTGTTTGCCCAAGGGCGCACTGCAAGTTCAATTGCGCTATCGGTTAGGTTTTTTACAAAAACTTCTGGTTCTGGTGTTTGCAGGACTTTTGGATTTTCGTTTAAAATTGAAAGAATCAAATCTTTCGCTTTCTTGATATCAGAATCATAAGAAATTGCGAAGGTTAAATCAGCTCTTCTAAATTTTTCCAGAGAGTAATTGGTAATTGTCCCATTAGATAATATACCGTTTGGAACAAATACTGTTTGATTGTTTGGAGTAGTTAGTTTGGTTACAAAAATTTGAATTTCACTAACTGTAGCAAACACACCTTGTGCTTCTATTGTGTGTCCTACTTTAAAGGGTTTAAAAAGAATAATTAACATTCCTCCTGCAAAATTAGAAAGCGAGCCTTGAAGCGATAGTCCTACGGCGAGTCCCATTGCTCCTAAAATGGCTACAAAAGAGGAGGTCTCTATTCCTAATTTTGATATGAATGTCACAAATAGTAGTACTCGTAAAACCCAAAGTAGAATATCTCCTAGGAAATTAGTCAAAGTGGGGTCTAATTCCCTCTTGACCATAACTTTTCTAATTAACCTATTTATGATTCGTACTGCATAAAGCCCTACAAATAATATAAGAAATGCAGAGATCATTTTTGGGGAGTAGTCAATAAAAACTTTTACGAAGGTACTGGCGTAATCAGTAACGTATTTTTGGTCTAGATACATTTTTAAGGTAATAAAAAACCCTCTCAAAAGAGAAGGTTTATGTTTATGTTGCAAAAATACGAATTATTATTATTTAAATACTAATCGGCGTCTTCTTCAACTCTATTTCCGAATTCCTTTGAAGTATTATCGTTAGTTAAAGTGCCTTCGTTTTCCGTCATTTCAGCGTGTGATTCTTTAGTTTCTTTGATCGCGGCTTCTGTTTCTTTTAATGCTTCTGTGGCACTTCCTTTTACTGTATTAGCAATGTTTCCTAGCATATCGCCTGCTTCGTGAGCATATTCACCAATGACTTCTTTTGTTTGGTGTGCATAATCATTAGCTTTTTCAATAAGTGGAGTAGCAGTCTCTTTAGTTTTTTCTATGGATTCTTCTACGAATGATTCTGCTTTCTCTATATATGGTGTGGCATTTTCTTTTACTTGTTTTAAAGCTAATTCCGCTTTGTCGGCCAATTCATTTGTGGCTTCTTTGGCAGAGCCAAATAATCTTTTTAAAAATGATGTTACTCCCATAGTTCCTAGTGTTACATTAGAGTACAATAGTAATCATTTTTTTAACGCGGAAAGATATTAATTCAATAATAGTTTGCTGATAGTCAGAGATTAAGTGATGTGTTTTTTTATATTTGATGAATAAAAGGAAGGTTTTATGTGCCTTAAGGAAATTCTTTTATAAAGGCACCGTAAATAAAAAAAGCGTCCTTGACGAGACGCTTAATTGACTCTTTCAATTTGAATTATTCAAGTTCAAATGTCACTTTGAGTGTAGCTCTGTATTCGGAAATTTTACCTTCAACTACAGCTGCACTTTGATCTTTAATATAGACTGATCTTATGTTTTTTACCGATTTCGAAGCTTTAGCAATCGCTTTGTGTGCGGCATCTTCCCAACTGACCGTTGAACTGGCAAGTAATTCAATAACTTTTAATACTGACATAATTTCTATTTTTAAGGTGAACTTAAATTTAGTAATTATTTTCTAAAAAACGAATCAAAAAGCGTATTAATTTTATTAAATAACACAATGTCAATTAGTTGTATTGTTTTTTATGAGCTAAATTATTTATGCATTTACTGCTTCTACTTGAATTTTCTCATCGTTAAGCATGCTTTTTAACATGTTTTCAATACCAGATTTTAATGTAAATGTTGAAGATGGACAACCACTACATGCACCTTGAAGTATTACTTTTACAATTTTATCTTTTTCATTGTAAGAATCAAAAATAATATTTCCTCCATCAGCTGCAACAGCAGGCTTCACATATTCTTCAAGTATATTGATGATTTGTTGGGAAGTGACATCTAGTTTGTCAAACTCAGCAGTTTTAGATTTTTCTTGTTTATCAGTAGAAACACGCATAGATTCATCAAGGACTATGCCTCCGTTTTCAATAAATTGTTTAATGAAACTTCTAAGTTCTAATGTTATTTCTTCCCAGTTGTTGATTTCATATTTTGTAACAGAAATATAGTTTTCATCGATGAAAATTTCTTTCACATAAGAAAATTTAAACAATTCTTTTGCTAGAGGAGAGGCAGCGGTGTCATCGATATTTTTAAACTCTATTGCGTTTTTTGTCAACATTCGACTTACAACAAATTTTAGTGCAGCTGGGTTTGGAGTTGTTTCTCCATAAACTGTTATGGGCTGTTTTTTTGTTTTGTTTTCTTCGATTGTTATAATTGTTCCTCCATTATTAGCAAAAGTATTGATTTGCTCTGCTACAGCATCTTTAACATCTTCCCATTCTACGATGTTATATTTTTCGATGGCTATGAAATTACCAGATATATATATTGTTTTTACAAAAGGTAAGTAAAATAGTTGCTGTGCAAGTGGTGATGATTTCGCCTCATCTATGTTTTTGAATTCAAAACTTTCGTTTTGAGTAATGAAATCTTCAAATTCAAATTTAAGTATACTTGGGTTTTGTGTTTCTTTTATGGTAACGTTTGTCATGATATTTATAAATTTTTACAAATTTACTAAAGTTATTTTCTACGATTAGCTATATTTGATTTATTAATGAATAAATTAACTTTAGTTTAATTATTTAGAGTAGTTTAATTTCACTTTTTAAGTTTTTTAGCATCCATTTTTCAATTAATATTGTCTCAATGTATTTCAAAATTAAATTTTTAACTTTTCTTTTCTTGGTTTCGTCTTATACCTATTCTCAAGAAGGAATAGCAGTCTATTCCGATTACTTGTCAGACAATTACTATTTGATCCATCCGTCTATGGCGGGGGCAGCTAATTGCGCTAAAATAAGATTAACAGCACGAAAACAATGGTTTGGTCAAGAGGATGCACCAGAACTTCAAACTATAAGTTTTAATGGAAGAGTTAGCGAAAAAGCAGGTGCAGGTATTATCCTTTTCAATGATAAGAATGGGTATCATTCTCAAAAAGGGGTTAAGCTTACGTATGCTTATCACCTTATGTTTTCTAGGGACGAAATCGATTTGAATCAATTGTCTTTTGGTATTAGTGCAGGTTTGATTCAGAGTCAATTAGATGAAACTAGTTTTATGCAATCGGGAGCATGGGATCCACTTATTGACGGTACTATAGTGCAGAAAGATTCTTATTTCAATGTCGATTTTGGAGCGTCGTATAATTATTTGGATTTTTATGCTCATGGAACTGTTAAAAATGTTATTGAAACAAGAAGAGATATTTATAGTGAGTACGAAAGTGATAATTTACGAAAATATTTATTGAGTGTAGGTTATATTTTTGGAGATAGGGACAGGGTATTATTTGAACCTTCTGTTTTATTTCAGCTTGTTGAAAAAACACAAGAAAAATCACTTGATGTAAATTTGAAAGCCTATAAAAACATGGATTTTGGAACACTTTGGGGCGGTTTATCCTATAGACGTAGTTTTGACGGTGCACAATATTCTAATAATAGTGGTGTTTCTAGTCAAAAATTACAATACTTCACTCCAATCATTGGAGTTAATTACAATAATTTTATGTTTGCATATACGTATTCGCATGTGTCTGGTGCTGTGAAATTTGATAATGGTGGTTATCACCAAATTACCTTAGGTATCAACTTGTTTTGTAAGCCTGTAAAATATGATTGCAACTGCCCTGCCATTAATTAAAATTTAATTTAGTCATATAATGTTAATAAAATCTGTCAACGGAAAGTCGCCTCGTATACCTGAGGATTGTTATGTGGCTGAAAATGCTACTATTGTGGGTGATGTAAGTTTTGGGGAATCTTGTAGTGTTTGGTTTAATGCCGTCATTAGAGGAGATGTAAACTTTATTAAAATAGGTAATAAAGTGAATATCCAGGACGGAGCAGTTATTCATTGTACCTATAAAAAACATCCTACAATTATAGGTAATAATGTATCAATTGGACACAATGCAATCGTTCATGGTTGTGTCGTTAAAGACAACGTGTTAATAGGGATGGGAGCAATAGTAATGGACAATTGTGTTATTGAGAGCAATTCCATTGTAGCTGCTGGTGCCGTGATAACCCAAAATACAACGGTTGAATCTGGGTCAATCTGGGCTGGGGTTCCTGCCAGAAAAGTGAAAGACATCGATCAATCGGATTTTGCAGGTGAGATTGAACGGATTTCTAATAATTATGTAATGTATTCCAGTTGGTTTAAAGAAGAGTAAGATCCTTGACTTAAAAGTCTTTTTCTATCACGTCATATTTATTTTGTAAAATTCCCCGTAATACTGTTGGATTTGCATTAGTATAAAAAATAGCTTTTCCGTTTTTTTCTGTTGTGAAGCCCACTTTTTCTTTTAAAAGATTTCGCGTTTGCTTAGCCACAGCTTCGCCTGAATCTATGATTTGAATATGCTCGGGTAGTATTTCTTTTATTTGTGGAATCAGATAAGGATAATGACTACAACCCAATACTAAGTAATCAATATTTGCGTTAATCATAGGAGCTAAATAGGAGTGAAGCAATTGCGTCATTTCTGGGGAAATCATTTTCCCACTTTCGATAAGTGGGACTAACCCATGACCTATCTGATCAATAATTTTAGTGCTTTGAAACTGTTTTGCGGTTTTATTAAAAAGTTCGCTGATAAGGGTTCCTTGTGTAGCTAAAATGCCTATCGTTTGTGTTTTTGAATTTGTGGCAGCAGGTTTTATAGCAGGTTCTATACCAATAAAAGGAATATCATATTTTGCTCTTAGTTCTCTTATTGCATTTGTGGTTGCGGTATTACAGGCTACTACAATCAGTTTACAATTCATTTTGAGTAGTAAGTCAGTGTTTTTCATGCTTAGTGCAATAATCTCTTCTTTTGATTTCTGGCCATAAGGAGCGTTCTTGCTGTCGGCAAGATATATTGTTTTTTCATTTGGAAGCAAATGGTGTATCTCTCTCCATATTGAAGTACCGCCAATGCCTGAGTCAAAAATGCCTATTGGTTGGTTGTTGTCCATTAAAACAAAGTTAAGTGGTATGGATTAAAATTCCTAGA
Source organism: Flavobacterium sp. DW-iso2 (assembly GCF_058725285.1). NCBI lineage: Bacteria > Pseudomonadati > Bacteroidota > Flavobacteriia > Flavobacteriales > Flavobacteriaceae > Flavobacterium > Flavobacterium sp. DW-iso2. Next base: position 170,936 of record NZ_JBZXDY010000002.1, read on the forward strand.
TAATTTATTGAGCAAAAAAAATACCGCTCAATCCTTTAGAGGTGAGCGGTATTTTATATTAAGATTTTTATTTTCTAGAAGCCTAAATCTTTTTTCACGTCGGCAGTCAAATTTGTACCGTCAGCAAGTAAAAGTGTAGAACCGTCTAACACATATTGGAACCCTTTAGCTTTTCCCACTTTTTGGATTGATGCTCTTACTTTTTCCATTAATGGTTTTACAATATCAGATTCTTTTTGTTGTAATTCTTTTTGAGCATTATCTCTAAAATCTACAATTCTTTTTTGCATATCCTGAACTTCTTTAGAACGATCTCCGTTTATTGCATCAGTAACAGTAGCAGACTCAGCTTCGTATTTTTTTAATTTTGCTTGATACTCTTCAACCATTTTTTTGTAATCGGCATCATAAGTTCCGCTTAGTTTCTCTAATTGCTTTTGAGCATCTAACATAGCTGGCATTTTAGCCATGATTTCACTTACGTCTACGTGAGCTGTTTTTGCTTGTGCGCTAATTGTTTGATTTGCTCCTAACATGAATATTGCAGCAATTAATAAAGTTTTAATCTGTTTCATCGTTTTTAAAATATTAAGTATTAATTTATTGTTTTAGTTTTAATTGTTCTTCTCTGGCCTTCTTAATTGAGTCTCTTTCTTGGAGTATTTTTATTCTTTTTTCTTCTAAAGCTTTCTTTCGATCTTCAATTGTTTTTTTGCGATCTTCTAGTGTTTTGGCTTTAGCGTCAAGTTGTTTTTGTTTTGCATCATCGGTTACTGATTTTGCTGCTTCTTTATTAGTGTTGATATTAGTTTCTTTTGTGTCTTCTGTTTTAGATAAATCAGAAACCGTGCCGTTTTTTTTAGCTTCTCTATCTGAAAGTATTTTTTGTCTTCTTTCCTCAAAGTCTGCTTTCTTTTTTTCCTGTTCTAACTTACGATTTGCTAAAATTGAATCTCTTGCGGCTTTTTTCTCGTCCAATATTTTTTGTCTTTCCGATAAAAAAGGATTGTCTTCAATAGCATCTTCTTTACTTTCTTTGGCCTGCTGAGCTTCCAATTGCTTTTTTGTTAACTGTTCTCTTTTTTCAGATCTGTTCAGTACACGTAATACTTGATCGCTTATGTCAAACCTTTTTGCGGCAAATAGCATAGTCAAATCAGAAGATTTGTCGAAAACAAAGTCGTATTTTTTTGCTTCTGCTATGTCTTGGACCGCGGTGAATACTTGGTCCTGAATTGGTTTAACCAAAACAGATTTTTGGATTATCAAATCGCCATTAGCACCAAATCTTTTTTGCTGAAAATCCAGCATCTCATTTTCAAGGAACTTAATTTCTAATTCTCTCTCTTCGATTAATCCTTTTGTTAGTAAAGGTTTCTCAGCGGTGAGAGCATCTTTTGTTTTGTTGATTTCGATTTTTTTGGCCTCAATTTCTTGTTTCCATTTTTGTGCTTTTTGCTCTAATTGGATAGTTGCTTCGGCATAATTGGGTACATTCTGTAGAATATACTCCATGTCTATGTAACCTACTTTAGTACCTCTCGTTTGAGCATTAATTGTATTTAATACAATCAAGGCTAAAAATAGTATTAAAAAATGTTTTCTCATAACTTTATAGTATTAGAAAATCGTGATTCAATTTTGTTTAAAATTGTTGTCCAATAATAAAATGGGTTTCCCATCCATGTGCTGTAGTCTCCCCTGGAGCAGCATCGAACCCATGTCCGAAATCGATACCTAGTAGTCCAAATGCTGGCATAAATACACGTAATCCAACTCCGGCAGATCGTTGTAAGTCAAATGGATTGTAGCTTTTAAAGTCCTTGTATGCCGAACCTGCTTCTAGAAATCCTAAAACATATATAGATGCAGATGATTTTAAGGTGATAGGATAACGCAACTCCATTGAAAACTTATTGTAAACAGTAGCTCCAATTTGTTGTCCAAATCTAGGGTCGTTTCTATCTTCGATTATTGGCGTCAAGGTATTGTCCTTATACCCTCTTAATCCTATTGTTTCTCTACCATCCATCGAGTAATTAGCCATTCCACTACCGCCTAAATAGAATCTTTCAAATGGTACTGCTCCTCGATCTTGATTGTATGTTCCTAGGAATCCAAATTCACCTAAAGTTCTTAATACTAATTTACCATAAATTTTTGTGTACCAATCTGCTTTAAATTTTATTTTGTAATATTCTAACCAATTAAATTTCTTTTGGTCCACTTTTGCAGGATCCGCAGCAGCATCTTGATAGTTAAAAACTTTGTTTCCAGCAGCATCGATATAATCGCCTATTGCAACTGTATTACCGTTTTCATCTACTGTGTTTGATCTATCTTCTGTGTTTTTTAATTTATATTCTTCCTTATCTCCTAATGTAGCATAATCGATTCCGTTCAACAGCGAGTATGGTGGTGTTAGTTTTGCTGAGATACTAAACTCTGAGCCATAAGTGGGAAATATAGGATTTACGCCTTTATTGCTTCTAGATAGACCTACTGTATAAGCGAAGTTTCTTGAAGCACCATTCCCAAAAGTAAATAGTCCCGTGTTATAGTTGTTCAAATCATAATGTTGGTAACTTACTGATTGTGATAAAACAAAGAAATCATCTGGCACAGTTAATCTTTTTGCTAATCCAACCGACAGTGTTAGGATATTAAAACTTTTTGTTTTGTCTACTCTTTGTGTAGCGAAATTATTTAAAAATTGTTTACTGTATGAGATTGAAGAGCTAAATGAAACTGGTTTTTTTTGTCCAAACCATGGTTCAGAAAACGAAACGCTATAGGTTTGAAAATAGGTACTTGCCTGTAGTCTTAAAGATACCTTTTGCCCATCACCCATAGGTAAAGGTTTATATGCCTTTTTATTTAGCAGGTTTCTTGCTGAAAAGTTGTTGAACGACAGTCCTAATGTCCCAATAAATCCACCGCCACCATAACCTCCTTGAAGTTCTATTTGGCTGGATCCTTTTTCAACAAGTTGGTATTCGATATCAACTGTACCGGCAGCTGCGTCAACATTTTTAAATGCAGGATTAATCGCTTCAGGGTCAAAGAAGCCTAGTTGTCCAATTTCACGAATTGTTCTAACTAGCAATTCCTTACTGTATATTTCTCCTGGCTTAGTTCGCAATTCTCTATAAATTACACGGTCGTTTGTTTTGTCATTTCCAGTGACCGTAATTTTATTGAAGTAGGCTAATGGACCTTCGTTAATTCTTATTTCGAAATCAATCGTATCGTTAACTGTTTTTACTTCAACTGCATTTATGTTTGAAAATAGATAGCCATTATTCTTATATAAATTGTCAATGTCTTCCCCGTCAGGTTTTGATGCGTCAGCAATTCTTTTTTGTAGTAGAACTCCATTATAAGTCTCTCCTTTTTTAACACCTATTATTCTGCTTAGTAATTGATCTGAATAAACTGTGTTTCCTAAAAACTTGATGTTTCCAAAATAATATTTATTTCCTTCTTCTACATTAATTTTTATAGAAAGTGCGTTTTTGTCTTTAAGATAAGTAATAGAATCGGAAATTATTCTAGCATCTCTATATCCTTTTTCTTTATAAGAAGCAATTACTTTTTCTAAATCGGTTTTGTATTTTGCTTTTATAAATTTAGATGCTTTTAATACACGAAAGAAGCTTTTTTGTTTGGTGTCTTTCATCGCTTTGCGTAATGTTTTGTCTGATAACTTTTCGTTACCAATAAAATCAATTTCTGCGATTTTTATTTTATCACCTTTATCAACGTTTACAACCATATTTACCTGGTTAACTGTTGATGTATCTGGTACAACATTTATGTTTACCTTAGTGTTGTAATATCCATCTTTCTTGTATTTATTCTCTATGTAGTTTTTTGTCGTAGTGATTAAGTTTTCGTTGACTACTTTACTTTTTGTAAGGCCGTTATCTTTTATTAGAGCTTCCGTTTTGTTTTTCTTAATCCCAACAAATTTCACGTTATTTAACTTAGGCAATTCTTTGATTTCTAAATCAAGATAAATGCTGTCATTTTCGATTCTGTTGATGTAAAATGAAATTTCGTCAAAAAGCCCCAGTTTTCCTAGTTTTTTAATAGCGCTGCTAATCTCTTCTCCGGGGACAGTAATTTCCTGTCCTTTTTCAAGACCAGCAAAAGTGACAACTGTTTGATCGTTGAAACTGATTTTGTAAGTAAGGATAACATCGGCTAATATGTATTTTTTACCTTGATCGAAAGGAACTCTTTCTTGAGCTTTAATTTGTGAAAAACTTCCCAATATTAATAGGGTAAGGACTGCTTTTATACTTTTATTCAACACTAAAAAATTATTTAATTTGTTCACTTGTTTTTCCAAATCTACGTTCTCTTTTTTGATAACTAATGATAGCCTCATATAAATTTTGTTCTTTAAAGTCTGGCCACAATACATCAGTAAAATATAATTCTGCATAGGCGATTTGCCATAGCAGAAAATTACTTATTCTATGTTCTCCACTTGTTCTTATTAATAAATCTACATCGGGTAAATTTTGCGTGTAAAGATGCTCATTTATAATTGAATCGTCAATAGAGTCTACTGAAATTATATTATTTTTAACTTTATTACTGATGTTTTTTACGGCATTTACGATTTCTTCTCTCGAACCATAACTCAATGCTAATGTTAAGGTCATGTGAGTATTATCCTTAGTTTTATCTATTACATCAAGAAGCTCCTTTTGAGCTGATTGTGGTAATTTTTCTATGTTACCTATAGTGTTCAATTTGATGTTGTTCTCCTGTAGTGTTGGGAGTTCTTTTTTTAATGATTTTATTAGAATCTTCATTAAAGTATCAACTTCCAGTTTCGGTCGGTTCCAGTTTTCTGTGGAAAAGGCGTAAAGAGTTAGATTCTCTATGCCTAGTTTGGCGCAAGTTTTTATAATTGTTTTTACGGATTTTGTTCCGCTCTCATGTCCGAAGGCTCTTAGTAGGCCCTGTTGTTTTGCCCATCGTCCATTTCCATCCATAATAATGGCTAAATGTTGGGGTAAATTATTCTTATCTATATTTTCTAATAAATCCATTTTCTTAGTAAGCACAATAGCATGGTTTTTCTCCAAAGGTATAGGTTAACGTTAACCCTGAAAAAACATACCAGTCATTATTATTTATATTTCCAAATTGTAATGGTTTCAAACTTTCATTCTTCGGATTGCTTCCGTCTAGATTGTCAGTAAGAGTATAACGAGCGCCCATTTCTAATCCTAGTATTAAACTAGGCGTGATATTTGATTTTAGTCCTAAAATCATGGGTATCGCAAATGAATTTGCACTTTTATCTTTTTTCGTTTCTCCAGAGACTATATATAACTCATCATATCTAAAATAACTGATTCCAGAATAGATATAAGGAGTGATTTTGCGCTCTAATTGATGAAGATTAAAATCAAAAAAATTGAATTCAAGGCCTAAAGATACTTCTTTTATACTATTTTCAAAATTATAGCCTCTTTGACTTCTACTGCGTTCTTTTGAATCAAGATCATTTGAAGTGATTTTTGATTGGGTATAAGAAAAACGGTAAGCATGTCTTGGGCTTTTGTTCCATTTATAAAGTATTCCAAAAGCGGGTTCGTTTGGGGAAATATAGGTAGTAGGGCCAATGTCGCCTACGTAGTTACTTCCACCTAGAAAAACTCCAACTTCATGTATTTGTGAATACATCGTCATACTTAGGAATAAGCATATAAATAAGTTAAAAATTTTGTTCATTTTGATTAAAATTGCGTGCAAATATAATAATTATCGTTTCGAATCAATACCGATTACCTTAAATGTGCCCATTATTTAAATAATTAGCACTATAATCGATATTGGATAAGGATTTGTTAAAGGCGAAACGAAAAAAGGGACGATAATAGTATAATTTAGAAATAAATAAAATTAATTCCTTTTGTCTTCACCCCACAATAATTTGGTGCGTAGTGTTTTTAGAAACGTTTCTTCAGGGATTTCGACCATGTTGATTTGAAAGGGAGTTTTACTAATGGTCAGTATGGATTCATTTTTTACAGAAGTAATTCTAGAATCTAATGAAACCAGATAATGCTCTTCTCTTCCTGAAACTTTTAATCTGATTTCTGTTTCATCGGGGATAACTAGCGGTCTTGCATTCAGGTTATGAGGAGCAATCGGCGTTATTACCAGACTTTTTACGTCTGGAGTTAATATGGGGCCTCCACAACTTAAGGAATATCCGGTTGATCCTGTAGGTGTGGATACGATTAAGCCATCGGCCCAGTAGGAGTTTAAAAATTCACCATTCAGGTAGGTATCAATTGTTATCATTGAAGTGGTGTCCTTTCGGCTCACTGAAATTTCATTCATAGCAAAATTTATGTCTTGTAGTGCCTCGTTTGTAGGAGTGCAGGACAAACTCAACAGTGTTCTTTTACTCAAGGTATATTTTTTGTCAATTACAATTTGTAGAAACTCAGCGATGTTTTCTTTTTGAACAGTAGCCAGAAAACCAAGTCTTCCAGCATTGATTCCTAAAATAGGAACTCCGGAATCTCTTATCAACGTTGCTGCTCTTAATATAGTTCCGTCGCCACCTATGCTGATTAACATGTCAAAACTTTGGTCTAATTCGGTATGTGAAGAGAAAGTATTGTATTCTTTTTTTACAATTTCCTTTTCATAAAGCAGTTCTAAAAAAGAAGCTTCAATGACTAATTCTACATTATTTTTATTAAAAAAAATGAAGATGTCTTTTATAATGGGTTCTGTACTATTTTGATAATATTGACCGTATATGGCTACTTTCATTATTTTGCTGAATCGTTTGTTTGTAAAATCTTTGAGTTGATGGGGAGCTTAGATTTGTAACTTATTAAACCATTACATGTTAAGGTATTTGTCTAAGTATTCTGAGCGTTCTTTTAAATTATTAATGTAATTGTCTTCTTGGTGTTCTGATATTATTTCATAATTGTACCTTCTAAAAGACTGGATTATTTCATTAATGGCACCCAGGCTTATTTTCATTGTCACTTCAACACTATCGACATCAGATTCTGAAATAAATAGGCCTAAAAGTTTTCCGTCATTGCTCTCTACGATTTGCGTAATCTGACTCATAGAATAATCTAGCACTCCTTTTTTTACCTTTATAATTCTTCCTTGTTCTTTCAAAAAAGGAGTTTGGTGAAAAAAGCTCATAATGTCGTCTATTTCATAATAGCCAATATAGCTATTGTTTTCATCCAAAACAGGAATGAGATTCGTGTGGTTTTTTGCAAAGACTTCTAATACTTCGAGCCAAATTGAATCTGTTCTGGTGAAAAAACTGGCAAGCGTATATCTGTAATCAATTACTTTTTTGTCATTATCAAAAGTTTCAATGTCTTCAGATGATATACTACCAATGTAAACGCCTTCTTCAACAACAGGAAAATGTGAAAAAGTCAAATCATCAAAAAAGTCTTTAACAGACGAGATAGTGTCTTGGCTGTCAATCGCTTTAAAGTCAGTGGTTATGTAGTTTGTAATTTCCATCTTAATTAAATCCTCAATTTTTATGCAAAATAATCAAAAAAAGGCAAAATCTCCTACCTTTTACTTTGTATTTTTGTATCCATTATACAGTTATTTCATAATCAAAAAGTATTCCAATGACAAAGTTAAGTGTAAATATCAACAAAATAGCTACTTTACGTAATGCGCGTGGAGGAAATGTACCTGACTTATTAAAAGTGGCTACTGACATTCAAAAATTTGGTGCCCAGGGAATCACCATACATCCACGTCCAGATGAGCGTCACATTCGCTATCAGGATGCTCGTGATTTAAAAGCAGTCGTTTATACCGAGTTCAATATAGAAGGAAATCCACAACATAATTTTATTGATTTGGTTTTAGAGTGCAAACCTGAGCAAGTAACTTTGGTCCCTGATGCGATTGGGGCTATAACCTCTTCGGCAGGTTGGGATACAGTAAAAAACCAAGCGTATTTAACGGAGATGATTCAAGAATTTCAGCGCAATGGCATTCGTACCTCTATTTTTGTAGATCCACGATTAGATATGATTGAGGGTGCTAAACAAACAGGAACAGACCGCATCGAATTATATACCGAAGCCTTTGCACATCAATATGGTCTGGGGAACAAAAGCGGAATTGACCCCTACGTAAAAGCGGCTGTTTTGGCAAATGAATTGGGATTAGGAATCAATGCAGGACATGATTTGAGCTTGGAGAACATTCAGTTTTTTAAACAAAACATTCCCGGATTACTGGAGGTCTCTATAGGTCATGCCTTAATTGCAGAGGCATTGTATCTAGGTTTAGAGAATGTGGTGAATATGTATTTGCAAAAATTAAAATAAGATAATTAGGGCGTGACCCGCGAAAAAGCGGGTCGGGCTATGCGCTGCAATCTTATCTAGTATTTCGCTATCGCTCCATACTAGATAAGGATTTCCGCTGCTATCCCTCACGCACAAAAAATCAAAATAGTAAAGGTAGTTTTAATGCGATTTATATTATTATTTAGTTTTATCTAGTACGCTTAAAAAAAATAATTTATACTGAAAATGCTTACTTTAGCGCTTTCTTAAAAATGAGCTATTGAAAGCATTTATACTCTCTTCTTTTTTATTATTATTTGGTTTTACAATTACAGCTCAGTCTACAATTACCGTAGATGGTTTTGTAACAAACAAAGAACAGCAAGCTATTGTTGGGGCTAATTTAATATTTGTTTCTAATGCAAATAGGTATGTCACTACAACAGATGTCACAGGTGCATATGTCATTAAATTACCCATTGATTTTTATGCTATCGAAATTCGTTATGTTGGTTCTATTTCGCAAAATTTAAATAATAATTTTCATGTCAATACATCGCTTAACTTTACTTTAGAAAAAGAACGCAGTGCGTTAAAAGAAGTGGTTGTATTGTCAAACTCAAAAAAAATGCTTTCTGTCTCGTCAGGAAATAGTTTTTCATTTATTCCTGAAAAGCTAACCTCAGTACCTTCTATAATGGGAGTTCCAGATGTTATTAAATTATTACAACTTACCCCTGGAGTGCAAAATTCGGGTGATGCAAATGGTTATTTATATGTCAGAGGTAGTGAGCCAGGTCACAATTTAATGCTATATGCAGCTACTCCTATCTACGGAATGGCGCATTTATTGGGCGTTTTTCCGTTTTATAATGCTGACCATATTCAAGAAGTTCAATTTGATAAGTCTAATTCAAACGCAAGAAACGGAGGAAGATTGAGTGCTACAGTTGCCGTATTGCCGAATAAAAAAATACCGAATAAATTTTCGGTAAAAGGTAATTTAGGTTTGTTGGCTTCTCAAGCTACCTTTGCAATACCTATAAATGCAACAATGGGATTGTATATTTCGGGAAGAAAAACATATATAGATGAAATTATTGCGCCTTTATTTGATTCTTCTAATAAGAATGAAAATAGTGATGTTAAGGATTTAAAATATAGTTTTGGAGATAGTAATTTGACGTTTATTGCTTCCCTTACAAAGAAGCACTTGTTTACCGTGGATGCTTTTATAAGTGGAGATGTTCTTAGAATTACGGATTCTAATCTAGCACTTAACGCAAATTTAAAATGGAGTAATACGGCTATTTCGCCTACTTGGCAGTACCAATTATCCGAAGGAACTGTAATGACTAATTCAGTTTACGTTACTAAATATGAAAACAGCCTGCACATGGAGCAGGCAACGGTAGAAATGGACATAACGTCGTATGTTAAAGATTTTGGATTTTCTAATGCCGTTAAGTATTCTATAAACGGTATTCCATTTGAAACCGGTTTGCAATATAGTATTTATGAGTTGCAACCTCAAAAAATAGAAGTAAGTAATCTAAGTGCTAATTCGAATAACCAGCAATCAACAATCAATAGAGCAAATAATCTAGCTTTATATACAGCTTCAAAGCCAAGATTGTCTAATACGCTTTCTGCAGAACTCGGGTTACGCATCAATTATTATTCGTCAGATAAAGGGAGAACGTCTTATTTACGTGCTGAACCAAGAGTACTTTTAAATTATACTCCTCATGAAAAAAAATCTTTTTTTGCTTCTTATACTCGTCAGAATCAATATTTGAATCTGATTACAACATCCAGCGTTGGGATTCCAACTGATTTTTGGGTAGCCAGTTCGGATGGTATTCCGGCACAATTTTCTAATGAATTTTCTATTGGATATAATCAAAAATTAAAAAAGCCGTTTGATTTTTCGTTAAACACCTTTTATCGCACAATGAATAATTTGATTGAATATCCATATGGGGTAACTCAATTTAATGAAATCACGAGTTTTAAAAATGATATTTTAGTGGGAAAAGGGGAGTCTTATGGTTTAGAATGGATGCTAAAAAAAGATGTCGGAAAATTTAAAGGTTGGCTGAGTTATACTTTAAGTTGGGCAAACCGTCAATTTGATGAAATAAATGATGGAGAGCGCTATTTTGCTAAATATGACCGCAGACATAATTTAGCGTTAGTAGGAACTTATGATTTAAATCAAAAATGGAATTTTGGATTAACACAAATCTTTAGCTCTGGGAATCGTTTTACAACCCCTACATCATGGTATTTTTTTAATAATAATCCAGTAAAGGAATATGGTAAATATAACAATGCACAAATGCCAAGTTATGTTCGCACTGACTTATCTGTCAATTATTATTTTATCAAAACAAGAGATAAGGAAAGTGCTCTTAATTTTTCTATTTTCAATACTTTCAATATAGAAAATCCAATATATACCGTTTTGAATGTTGCCATTGATAAAGACAAACAAAAAATAGAGGTAACTCCCGAGAGAAAAACATTATATTCCATTCTGCCTTCTATTAGTTGGAGATTTAAATTTTAGATAATTATGAAACAGTTCATTTTATTGTTTTTTTGTGTGCTTTTTTTAAGTTGCAATCAAGATGATTTTGATAAAAGTGCCCAAGCAGAGTCTAAGATTGTGGTAGAAGGATGGATTGAAGCCGGTGATTATGCACAAGTGATATTATCTACAAGTATCCCTATTGCGACTCCAGTTGACTCAACTACTATTCTAAACCATGTAATTAGGTCAGCTAAAATCACCGTTTCTGACGGAGAACAAGAAGAGGTTCTAAGGTTAAAAAGGAATAGTGATCGAATTCCCCCATTTGTTTACTATGGAAGTGAATTAATTGGCCAATCCGGAAAGGAGTATTCTTTAAAAATCGAATATTTAGATCGAAAAATTGAAGCGAAGACAACAATTCCTAAAACTGTTATTTTGAAGACCGCAACTTATATTAAAGAGAATCCGCAAGATACGACGGGTTATGTGTTTATAACATTTGACGACCCTGTTTTAGAGAAGAATTACTATCAAGTGACAACAAGAATCGAAAAAGAAGAGCCTATTTTTGTGCCTGCTTTTTATGGAAACCTTAATGACAATAGTTTTACTTCGAGCTCAGTTTCTATACAAATTAATAGGGGGATTTTAATTTTTCCTAAAACAAAATTCAAGCCTTATTTCACTGATGGAGATTTGATTTATGTCAAATTGAGAACTTTAAACAAAGATACTTTTGATTTTTGGAATAGTTGGCAAAACGAAATAGTAAACGGTAGAAATCCTATTTACCCTTCAAATACGAGTTTAAAATCAAATTTAACAGGTGCCTTAGGACTTTGGGCAGGCTATGGTCAAAGTACAATTGTAGTAAGAACTCCCGCAAAAAAATAAAGCCGAACTGAATAAGTTTTCAGTTCGGCTTTAAGTTAGTTATTGAAGCTATCTATCTTTCAAAAGACTTTAAAAAATCTTCGAATTTTTTTTCTAAAGCATCAAATCCAGTAGAGAAATAAGCGCTCATTTCAACTTCAGTATTGTCGTTGAATTTTAGGTAAAGTACCTCGTCGTAATATTGAACAAGGGTTCCAGTTGTGTTACCATTCCAATTCCAATATCCACCATTGATGCTATTGTCTTTAACCCAAACAGAATAATTAGTATAGCTAGATCCTTTTTCAGATTTCTGAATCACATCAGCAATTTTTGTTCCGTCTTTTTTAGATACTAAAATCAATTTGGTATTTTTGTTTTGAGAATTTGCTATTGCTTCAGAATAGGCTTTGTTGTACTCGTTGATTTTAGTATAGTAGGTGCTAGTATTATAATTAGGCTCTGTTAAAACTTTTTCTAAAGCAGCTTCGTCATTTGCTAATCCAGTAATGTCAATGTCAGCAACAATAACAAAATTGTCCATAATCTCAACAAGTCCATTCGCTTTTCCTCTGTAAGAAACTAATACATTGTCTCCTAATAATGCATCAATTTGTGCAGTACTACCAGCAGTGAATTTTACCAGATTCTTGTCTTTGTATGTGAACAGTGATTCAGCTGAGTTCGGATCTCCCTTTTTACCGCTGATTTCATAAGTATAACCGTCATTTAAAACCATTTTAAAACTAGAATCATCTGGAGTTTCTTTGCCATTTGAATATTTAGCTTTAGTTACAAAAGTCGCAGCTTGTACTTTGTCAATAGTCAAAGTAGCGTCAACAGATGTTGGCAAGTAAAACTCATCATTTACTGTAGTTCCTGTTTGCCAGTTGTAAGAATCTTCAAGTTTCACTTTTATATCAGATGAAACAGCTGTGGATGATAAAGTAGCATTGTTTACTGTTTGCGTTGCTTTTGCAGGGAAAACAAACTTTAACTCAGTAGTTGAAGCTGTTTTAACCCAAGTCTTGTCTGTGTTGTTCCATGTATAAATACCATAAACACCAGAGACGTTAAGGATGTCTGCTATTTCATTATCATTTTTACCATTAAAAATATCAACTGAATTAATATCTAATAAATTCCCTAAATTTTGAATTGCTTCAACAGCTCCAGAAGTTTTAGATTTATCCATTTCAACTAACATTGCATTTGCTTCCGCTTCAAGTTTTACCTTTTGTTCTGCTGGAGTTAATTTAGAATAAGGCTGTTTTATCAAATTTGCAATTTGCTCACTTAGGGTTTCTGAAGTTACCGCTGTGTCTTCAGAGTTGTCACTACTACATGAAGTGGTAAGTTGAGCGACAATAAGACCCAATAAAAGGAATTTTTTAATCATTTTTTTTTATTTAAAGATTGTTGCTATTAATGTTATTTAACAAGTTTTGTTTAATCAAAATAACCCTGCAAAATTAGGTGATTAATAATGGTTTACAATACCCACTTTTAGTGATATTTATATGAATTACTTGAAGTACTATTATCGTCTAATGCAATTTCATTTCTTATCTTTGTCTCTCAACTTTATTAAAATTCCAATATGTTATATTCAAAAATAGAAGGTTCAGGAAAACCACTTTTAATTCTGCACGGATTTCTGGGGATGTCAGACAATTGGAAAACACTTGGCGTGCAATTTGCAACCGAGGGATTCGAAGTTCATATGTTAGACCTTCGCAATCACGGACGAAGTTTACATTCTGAGGAGTTTAGTTATGAATTGATGGCTCAAGATATTCTAGACTATTGCAAAGGCCATAATATAACAAATGTCGATATGATAGGACATTCCATGGGCGGGAAAACGGCGATGCTTTTTGCAACCTTGCATCCAGAAATGGTAGATAAACTGACTGTAGTTGATATCGGCCCGAAATTCTATCCCCAGCACCACCAATCTATTTTAGCGGGATTGAATGCAGTCGACTTCGCTAAAAAACCAAGCCGATCTGAAGTGGAGGAAATTCTCTTACCATACATACCGGATTTTGGTACCAGACAATTTTTAATGAAAAGCTTGTATTGGCAAGAGCCAGGACAATTGGCTTTTCGTTTTAACTTGGCTGTTTTTAATAAAAAAATGGAAGAGATAGGAGTGGTGTTGCCAGCAACTTCAGTGTTTGAAAAGGCAATGCTTTTTATACGTGGCGGAAATTCCAATTATATTTTAGATAGTGATGTTGAAAATATAAGAACGCATTTTCCAAATGCAAGGATAGAAACAATCCCAAATGCAGGGCATTGGCTTCATGCAGAAAATCCAGTCTTGTTTCATGAGTTGGCAATTTCTTTTTTCAAGGGAATTAAATAATTTAAAAAAAGTAGTACTTTTAATAAAAATTTAAAATAAAAATTATGAAACTAATCATCAGAATTCTTATTACATCAGCTTTGGTTCTCATTATATCTCATTTAATGACAGGGGTACACGTAGATAATTTTACAACATCTCTAATAGTTGCGGTTGTTTTAGGACTATTAAATGTATTTATCAAACCTCTTTTAGTAATTCTAACGCTACCTATCACATTTATAACCTTGGGCTTATTCTTATTAGTCATCAATGCACTTATCATTATTTTGTGTGATAATATAGTTGGAGGATTTAGTGTAGATACTTTTTTTACTGCATTGTTGTTTAGTGTTATTCTATCTGTTTCTCAGTCGCTTATGTACGCTATTTTTGGTGATACTAAATAAAGCGATTTATATAATAATGATTAGTAAAACTATATTAACATTAAATTTTGATTGCAATTAATATAGTTTTACTAATTTTGTCCTAATTACAGGAAAATGAAAAAATTTCACATTTTACTAATCGTTTTGTTTGGCTTCGTTATGATGCCAAATACAACTTTTGCGTGTGGAAATTCAGATAGTGGTTCTTGTACCATGGAAATGTCTTCTAAGAACAAAACCAAAGATTGTTGCAGTAAGGATTCTCAATCTAAAAACAACAAGCATAACGGTTGTAATGGAAAATGTGGAAAGGCTTTATGTAGCACTCCTTCCGTAAATACAGCAATACCCTCGGCTTTTCAATTTGAAATGCAGAGTGCTAATTTTAATTTTTCAGCTGAAAAGCAAAAATTTTATCAAACGATATCCTTCACTTCTGCAGGATATTCTTCACTTTGGCTTATTCCTAAAATAGGCTAAATTCTTTATTGACAGCCAATAGTGTGTCAAATTCGAAGCAAATATTGCTTTAAATCATTTATTTATCGGCTATTACCAAATCTGTGAATCATAGCTTTAATGCTATTGTTTACCCATTGGTCTAGCGTATTCACTTCTAATTTATTTATTATATGAACTCAATTAAAACAGGATTGATGGCAATAGCTCTATTGTTATCAGTCACAGCAGTTACTGCGCAAATTAAAAACACTAAAACTGAAACCGTAAAAATATATGGAAACTGCGGTATGTGCGAATCAAAAATAGAAAAAGCAGGAACGCAAAAGAACATCACCTCGGTAGATTGGGATAAGGACTCTAAAATGGCTACACTTACTTATGATTCCTTAAAAACGACTAGGGAAGAAATTTTAAAACGTATTGCTGCGGTAGGTTATGACAGCGAGAAATTCCATGCTACAGAAGCTGCCTACAATGCACTTCCTGGCTGTTGCCAGTATGACAGGGCAGAAGCTACCAAAGAGGAAAAATAAAAAACTGTTGATAAAAAATAAGACAGTAGTAGCACAACAAAATTAAAAGTAAAATAATAAAAATAAATCAAAATGAAAAATATATCTAAATTAAGTGTCCTTGTTTTAATGGTTGCATTCGCGTCTTGTAAGGATGCTAAAATAGAAAATGGAGCCGAAACAACTACTATGGAAAGTAATGAAAGTCACGCTGAAGGGCAATTGTATTCCTGTCCAATGCATCCTGAAGTTACTGGAAAACAAGGTGAGGAATGTTCTAAATGCGGTATGGAATTAACGGAACCAGTAACTAATAATGAAGTGGTTGAAGAAGTAAAAGAAATGGATGTTACAAAAAGTAAAGCGGCATTTTCAATCGATATGATTTTAAATGATTACTTAAAATTGAAAAATGCTTTGGCCAGTGATGACGCGGCATTAGCTACTGCATCAAGTAAAGCTTTAGAAACAACTTTACAAAAAACGACATCTGACAAAATTGAAGCTGATTTAATTACTCAATACAATACTATTGTTAATGCTGCAAAACAACATACGGCAGCAATTACAGAGAATGCAGGTAAAATTGCTGCACAAAGAAATGCGTTTGCCTTATTAAGTACAGACATGCATAACTTTATTAAAATGTTTAATACAGATAAAAAACTGTATCAAGACTATTGCCCAATGTACAATCAAGGTAAAAATGGTTACTGGATAAGTGAAATTAAAGACATAAAAAATCCATATTACGGAGCTGAAATGTTGACTTGTGGAGGAATAACAAAAGAATTTTAACAAGCACTTTCAAGCTTTAAATGAAAAATATTTTCATTAATTAAGTTATTATGGTCGAAAAATTAATATCATTTTCCCTAAAAAATCGAGTAGTCGTACTGCTTGTTTCCACCTGCTTATTTGGTTGGGGGATTTATAGTGTGCAGCAAAATCCCATCGATGCCATTCCTGATTTATCAGAAAATCAGGTTATTGTTTTCACGGAGTGGATGGGCAGAAGTCCGCAGGTAATTGAAGATCAGGTAACCTATCCTTTGGTTTCTAATTTACAGGGAATCCCCAAAATCAAGAATATTCGAGCTTCTTCCATGTTTGGAATGAGTTTTATCTACATCATTTTTGAAGATAACGTAGATCCTTATTGGGCAAGAACCCGAGTGCTGGAACGATTAAATTATGCACAACGATTGTTGCCGCAAAATGTAGTTCCCACTTTAGGGCCTGATGGCACTGGTGTAGGGCATATATTTTGGTATCATTTGGAAACCAATGGAATGGATTTAGGTGAGCAAAGAGCGCTGCAGGATTGGTATGTGAAATTTGCTTTACAAACAGTTCCGGGTGTAGCTGAGGTCGCTTCCTTTGGAGGTTTTGAAAAACAATATCAATTGGTTTTAGATCCTTTGAAAATGCAGTATTATAATGTTAGCATGATGGAAGTGATGAAAGCCGTAAAGACAAGCAATAATGATGTTGGAGGGCGGAAATTTGAAATGAGCAACATGGCTTATATCGTTAGAGGACTTGGCTACATAAAAAACAGCAAAGATGTGGAAGAAATTGCCATCAAAAATTACAATTCTGTTCCTGTAAGAGTAAAAGATATCGGTTCCGTTCAAATGGGTGGAGATTTACGTCTTGGGATTTTTGATGCAAATGGCGAAGGTGAAGTAGTGGGAGGAATTGTGGTAATGCGTTACGGCGAAAATGCTGATAAGGTTATCAAAGCGGTCAAACTGAAAATGAAAGAAGTCGAAAAAGGGCTTCCTGAAGGAGTTTCCTTCAAAACTTCTTATGACCGAAGCGAACTAATTGAAAAAGCGATTGAGTCCGTAAAAGGAACTTTAATCGAAGAAATGATTGCGGTGTCAATAGTGATTCTTCTTTTTCTTTTCCATTGGAGAAGTGCATTGATTATTCTGATACAGTTACCAATATCTGTTGCTATAGGATTTATTTTGCTCCAAGCTTTTGGGATTTCATCCAATATTATGTCGCTCACGGGGATAGCCTTGGCTATTGGTGTTGTGGTTGATGATGGAATTGTCATGGTCGAAAATGCCTATAGAACCATCTCTGAGAAACAAGAAGAAATGGATAATAATCAATAATCAACGATGAAAAAGTTATTTAAAAAAATATTTAAAAAAGAACACGATCCATTGTTGGCTGATGAACGAATGAAGTTAATTGAATCTTCCTCTAAGCTCGTTGGCCCGGGAGTTTTTTATTCGACACTGATTGTGATTGCTTCTTTTTTGCCCGTTTTTCTGCTAACGGGAATGGAAGGAAAACTATTCAGTCCATTGGCTTGGACGAAATCATTTATACTGATCGTAGATGCGTTTTTAGCCATTACACTGACTCCAGTGTTAATTAGTTACTTGCTAAAGGGAAAATTACGTCCGGAGAATAAAAATCCAATCAATAGAAAACTGGAAAGTTGGTATACTCCAATTCTAGTTTTTTGTTTAAAATGGAGAAAAAGTGTTTTGGTGGTAAACTGCATTGCTTTAGTAATAGGAGGGTTGATGTTTACGCAGCTCGGCTCCGAGTTTATGCCACCTTTAGATGAAGGTTCGATTCTGTTTATGCCTGTAACCTTACCCGATGTTTCTAATTCTGAAGTGAAAAGAATATTACAGGTTCAGGACAAAATAATAAAATCAATTCCCGAGGTCACTCATGTTTTGGGAAAAGCGGGAAGAGCCAATACGGCAACGGACAATAGTCCTATAAGTATGATTGAAACGATTATTTTGCTTAAACCTCATAACGAATGGAGAGCGGGTAAAACGAAAAGTGATATCATCGATGAAATAAATAATAAACTGCAAATACCTGGGGTAACCAATGGTTTTACACAGCCTATTATTAATCGAATAAATATGCTTTCGACGGGAATCAGAACAGACGTTGGGGTGAAAATTTATGGAGCTAGTTTGGATACCATAGAAGCTTTGGCACAAAAAATTAAAAAGACATTAGAAGGAACCGAAGGAGTGAAAGATTTGTATGCCGAACCAATAACCGGTGGGAAGTATATCGACATTGAAGCAAAGCGAGAAGCAATTGGTAGATACGGTCTGACGATTGATGATGTGAATAATGTTGTTGAAGCGGCAATTGGAGGAATGACATTGACGACCACTATCGAAGGGAGACAACGCTTTTCTGTGAATGCGAGATATGCGCAGGAATACAGAAATAGTATTGAGTCGTTGAAAAAATTGCAAGTGCAAACAATGGAATACGGACCAATACCATTAGATGCTGTCGCTGATATAAAAATAAGTGATGGGCCTCCAATGATAAACAGCGAAAACGCCATGCTTCGTGGGAGTGTTTTGTTTAATGTTCGGGAGCGTGATTTAGGGAGTACGGTAGAGGAAGCGCAAGATAAACTCAATACCATGATGACTAAACTACCAAAAGGCTATTATGTCGAATGGAGTGGACAATGGGAAAATCAGATTAGAGCCAACAAAACATTATCACTGATATTGCCTATCGTTGTTCTTATCATATTCCTGATTTTGTATTTTACCTATAACTCGATGAAGGAAGCTTTGATAACGATGATAACGGTTCCTTTTGCTTTAATAGGAGGGATTTTTATGGTTTATTTTTATGGAATTAATTTATCCGTTGCCGTGGCAGTAGGTTTCATCGCACTGTTTGGGATGGCGATAGAAACGGCGATGATAATGACTATTTACCTGAATGAGGCAATGAATAAAATGGTTGCAAAATATGGTAATAGCAGTGAGGCAATCACTACGGATATTTTAAGAGAATACATTATTGATGGTTCGGCAAAAAGGCTGAGACCAAAATTAATGACTGTATCGGTTTCTCTATTTGGATTAGTACCCATTCTTTGGGCGACAGGAACGGGCGCTGATGTGATGATTCCCATTACAGTTCCGCTTATTGGAGGAACAGTCACCTCTGTTATATATGTATTATTAGTAACCCCTATTGTTTTTGAAATGACAAAACAACGTGAATTAAAAACAAAAGGCAAAATAGATCTTATCGATGCGACACATTAAATATTATATCATAATCAGTTGTTTGCTGTTAAACGCCACTGTTGCAGTAGCGCAAACACTTTCGTTGGATGCTGTTTTGACCACCGTTAAAACGAATAATCCGCAATTAAAAATGTACGATGCCGATATACAGAGCATGGATGCAGCGGCAAAAGGGGCAAATAGTTGGATGGCACCTCAAGTGAACACGGGCTTGTTTATGACTCCTTATAACACTAAAATGTGGAAGGGAGACGAAATGAATCCTGGTATGGGTGCATATATGATAGGTGTTACACAAATGATTCCTAACGCTTCAAGGCTAAAAGCCGATTCTAATTACATGAATGCCATGTCTTCGGTAGAGGCAGAAAATAAAAATTATACCGTGAATCAGTTGAATGCGTTAGCAAAAATGAATTATTATCAATGGATTGTATTGGATAAAAAAATAAAAATAGCCAATGATAATTTATTGCTTTTAGAGTATATGATCAAAAGCATGGAGATACGCTATCAATATAATATGGACAAATTGCCTACTTATTATAAGGCAAAGTCACAATATAGCGCTTTAGAAAGCATGGTCGTAATGCTGAAAAATGAGATTTTGCAAAAGAAGATTACGCTGAATACTTTGATGGCAAGAGACAAAAATACTGTTTTTGAAATCGATCCCACTTTTGCTTTAAATGATTATAATTTTCAGAAATCGGATACGATATCGCTTTCTGAAAACCGAAGCGATGTAAGAGCGATTGAGAAAACGATTGTCTTAAATCAGTTGAAAATAGACATTGAGAAAGCAAAATTGTTACCCGATTTTGGTGTGAAGTATGATCACATGTTTGCTTTTGGAAATGGTCCGCAACAATTTTCCTTGATGGGAATGATTACAATTCCAATGCCTTGGTCATCAAAAATGAATAAGGCAAACATTAACAGTTTTAAATTAAAAAATGAAAGTTTGGATTGGCAAAAGCAAATGATTCTCAACGAAGCAACAGGAATGATTTCAGGGATGCAAGCGGAGCTGACCAACTTAAAGAGACAATATGAAATTGCCGATAAAAGTATCATTCCGGCCTTGCGAAGAAATTATGACACTTCAATAATAGCTTGGCAAAACAATACAGGAGACCTGTTTGTGGTGTTGGATGCCTGGGAAGCATTGAATATGGCGCAAATAGAAAAGCTAGACAAGTTGCAGGCCATATTGAGTACTCAGGTAGAAATTGAAAAACAACTGGAAACGAAATAAGTATGAACAAATACATAAAATATAGTTTGCTGGCTATTGCCGTTTTAGTGGTTGGATTTGGAGTCTATTATGGCGTAAACAAATTTAATAATCAAGCAGATCACGAGCATCAGGCGGAGGTATATACCTGTTCGATGCATCCTGAAATTATTAGGGACGAACCAGGGAATTGCCCAATTTGCGGAATGACTTTGATAAAAAAAGTAACTGAAGCGCAACCGACGGAAAGCCACTCGATTGACCATCTATTACGACCAACGGATAGCTTCGTGGTGGGAGACTTTCAAACCACAACAGCAAAAGACACGGCTATTAGCAGTGAAATAAAGCTGCCTGGAATTGTAGCTTATGATCCTAATTCATCGGTAAATATTGCAGCAAGGATAAGTGGCCGAATCGAAAAAATGTATGTGAATTATAAATACCAAAAAGTAAATAAGGGACAAAGACTTTTTGATTTGTATAGTCCGGAATTATTGACAGCACAGCAAAATTTCATTTATTTAATTACCAATGATGCTGAAAACGCATCCATAATAAAGGCTTCGAAACAGAAATTACTGCTTTATGGAATGACTTTAAATCAGATTAATTCATTGGCTGCAGCCAAAAGAACAAATCCTGTAATCACTATTTATAGTCCCACCAATGGAATAGTTCAAGGAACCGAAAGTATGACGACTGTTGCCGGAGGATCGATGCAAAACAGTACCGCCACAACAACTTCTTTAACATTGAAAGAAGGGGATTACATTAAACAGAATGAAGTTGTCTTTAAATTAGTAAATACCGATAAAGTATGGGGTGTTTTCAATGTGATGCAAGGACAAAGCAGTTTGATAAAAATCAATCAACCCATTCGGTTTTCATCAGAATTAGAGGAGAATGAATTTATAAATGCCAAAGTGAATTTTATAGAAACACAATTCAACGAAACTGATAAGACGAACAGGATTCGAGTGTATTTAAATAATAATAATCTGAAATTCCCAATTGGCTTGCGACTTCAAGGTATTATCGAAACAAATCCTATACAAGGAATTTGGGTTCGTAAGCAAGTATTAATTAGCATCGGTAGTAAAAAAGTTGTTTTTATTAAAATGGAGAATGGTTTTAAAGCAAAAGAAATAAAAACAGGAATAGAAATCAATGATTTTATTCAGGTCATCGAAGGGCTGTCTGTAAAAGATGCAATTGCTGACAATGCACAATATTTAATGGACAGCGAAAGCTTTATAAAAATAGAATAATCATGCAAAAGAAAAAAAAAATGAGCTTGTTATTAGTGGCATTTGTTGTCTTAATGGGCTGTAAAGATAAGAACAAGGAAGATCATAGCCAGCATCAGGACGTGGAAAGTACGTATTACACCTGTTCTATGGATCCCCAAATAAAAGAGGATAAGCCTGGGAAGTGTCCTATTTGCCATATGGAATTAACCCCAATGAAAAAGGATAATTCTGCCTCGAATGAAATAGCGCTTAGTGACCAGCAAATAAAATTGGGAAACATCACGACCCAAAATATAGAGGAAACAAATAGTAGCCTGAAAGAAAACTATACGGGCGTTTTGACAATTAATCAGGAACAAATCAAAACCATTTCATCAAGAGCGATGGGTCGAATTGAGAAATTATATTTTAAAACTACGGGTGATTATGTTAAAAAAAATCAAGCCATTTACCAGTTGTACAGCGAAGACATAGCCATTGCTAAACAGGATTATTTTGCAGCATCTAAACAATTGACTATGCCTGGTGATTTTGGCAAAAATGCCAAAAATATGCTGCAAGCTGCAAAGCAAAAGTTGTTGTTCTATGGTTTGTCGAATGCACAAATTGAGAGTATTAAAGGCAATGCCCAAATATCGCCATACACTACTTTTTATAGTACATACAGCGGATATATTTCGGAGATAGCGGCTACAGAAGGTAGTTATATCATGGAAGGCGGCGCAATAATTAAGTTGGCTGCTTTAAGTACGCTTTGGCTTGAAACGCAAGTAAACGTGAGTTATGCTAAATCATTAAAAATTGGGCAAATTGCTACGGTTTCTTTTACAGATTATCCTGCTAAAGAGATACAAGCTAAAATTTCATTTATTAATCCGGAGATTAATCCAGATTCCAGATTGCTATTAATTCGAATGGAAATTCCTAACCCGAATTTATTTTTAAAACCGGGAATGCAAGCGGTGGCTAAATTAATTCAATCTAATAAGAAAGGATTATTTATTCCAACAGATGCTGTTATTAGGGATGAAAATGCCACGTATATATGGGTTGAAAAAAGTCACGGTATTTTTGAAAACGTGATGGTTGAAACCGGCGTGGAAGCCAATGGAATGATCGAAATCAAATCGGATTTAGATAGTAGGAAGAAAGTCGTTGTTAGCGGTGCTTATGCCATTAACAGTGAGTATATATTCCGTAAAGGAAGTGATCCCATGGCGGGAATGAAGATGTAATGTGTAATAGACTCTTTATTAATAGGTTAAAATGTTAAAATAAGCTAACTTAGTTCTGTTATAATGGGATTTGAAAGCATTTTTGATAATAAAATAATTATAAAAAGGACGTTACCCGAAAGTTAAATTGATTAACGATCAAAAACTCTAATTAAAATAGAATCATGGAAGAAAATAACACACACTTAAAAAGTAATCCTTATGTAAAATTTGCCTTAATAATGGCGGTTTCATTTGTCGTTATGTATTTAGTCATGTTTTTAAATGTTGCTGAATTCAGTCACATCTATAATAGTATAACTCGCTTTTATATGACTACTTTAATGATTGCTGCAATGGCAATTACAATGTTACTATTAATGTGGAAAATGTATCCAAATAATAAAGTTAATGTAATGATAATAGTCTTTGCCGCAAGTACATTTCTTGGAACACTTTTTCTATTAAGGACACAAACTTTTATTGGAGATGTACAATACATGAAAGCTATGATTCCTCATCACTCATCAGCCATTATGACTAGTAGCAATGTCGATTTTAAAGATCCAGAAGCTAAAAAGTTAGCGGAAGATATAATTGCTGCTCAAGAAAGAGAAATTAAGCAAATGAATGAAATGATTATTCGTCTCGAAAGCAAAAAATAATAAAGTGAAAATTTATATAAAAAACATGGTTTGTGGCCGTTGCGAAATGGCGGTGTCGGCAGAGTTGGAAAAAATGGGGCTTTCTATTATTGCAATGCAATTAGGGGAAGTAGAAATTGCAACTGATTTGGACGAAAGTCAAATACAATTGCTGTCAAAAAACCTGAACCTTCTTGGTTTTGAATTATTAGATGATAAGGAAAATAAAACTGTCGAAAGGATTAAAAATTTAATAATCGATTTGGTACATTATAAAAAGGAACAATTGAAAAGTAATTTGTCAAATTATTTAGCCGCCGATTTAAGGCAGGATTACAGTATTTTGAGTAAGCTTTTTTCAGAAAAAGAAGGAGCAACAATTGAGCATTATTTTATTGCACAAAAAATTGAACGGGCAAAAGAACTATTAATCTATAACGAAATGACGCTAAGTGAAATCGCATTTGAGCTCAATTATAGTAATGTAGCGCATTTAAGCAATCAGTTTAAGAAAACAACTGGATTTACGCCCACTTATTTTAAACACTTAAAAGAGCAGAAGAGAAAACAAATCGATAGTTTGTAAATTACACAAACCTTTTCCATAATTGTGTAATAAGGCTTCTAAAATATAATCGGAAATTCGTAGTATCAAATCTTGAATATTATGAAACACATATATACAATAAGTGGTATGAGTTGCGATGGTTGCCGCAGCAAAGTGGAGAAAACATTGAATGCTATTGAAGGGGTTGAGTCTGTTGTTTCGTTGGAGCCGGCAGTGGCCACAATCACAATGGAAAAACACATTCCTACTTCACAGTTGCAGGAAGCTTTAGCTGCTGCAGGGAATTATTCTATTGAGATGAGCAAGCCGGTAGCTGCAACAGAAAAAACTACAGAGGAACCAGCTGCGAAATCTTGCTGCGGTACTCCAAAAGATCAACAAAACAAAGACAGTCACCAACGTGATAAGGAGGGGAATAGCATAACTGAGAATACTACAGGAAAATATTATTGCCCTATGCATTGCGAAGGAGATAAAGTATATGACCAACCGGGGGATTGTCCCGTTTGCGGAATGCATTTAGTAAAAGAACCTGAATTGAGTTCAACTAATGCTGCAGCTGATAAAAAATTGGAAGAGCCAGTAGCGAAATCTTGTTGTACTACGGAAAAGCACAATTCTAAAACGAGGGATGAACACGAAAAAATGAAATCTGATATTCCTTCTAGCACGGCAGAAAAATATTATTGCCCTATGCATTGCGAAGGAGATAAAGTATATGATAAAGCGGGAGATTGTCCTGTTTGTGGAATGCATTTAGTAAAAACACCTGAATTGAGTTCAACTAATGCTGCAGCTGATGAAAAAGTGGAAGAGCCAGTAGCGAAATCGTGCTGTGGTACTCAATCACATGAACACGAGAAAGGTGGTCATCAACATCATAAAGAGGAAACAAGCATTCCGTCTAATGCGGCAGGAAAATATTATTGTCCCATGCATTGCGAAGGCGATAAAGTATATGACCAAGCGGGAGATTGTCCCGTTTGTGGAATGGATTTGGTAAAAGCACCCGATTTACTTCCGACGAAAACAATGTTTACTTGTCCCATGCATCCTGAAATAATCCAGGAAGGTCCGGGTTCTTGTCCGATATGCGGAATGGATTTGGTACCTATGGAGCCTAGCGAAAGTGAAGATAACAAGACGTATCTTGACTTAGTGCGTAAAATGAAAATAGCCGTTGTTTTTACGCTGCCTATTTTTATAATTGCAATGTCAGATATGATACCCAATAATCCGCTACAAAAAATAATGGACACCTCGAGTTGGAACTGGGTGCAGTTTGCCTTGTCGCTTCCGGTCGTTTTTTATGCTGCCTGGATGTTTTTTGTACGTGCGTGGAAGTCGGTTATTACTTGGAACTTAAATATGTTTACCCTGATTGGAATTGGTTCTGGGGTTGCTTTTCTATTTAGCCTGTTTGGCTTGTTCTTTCCAGAACTTTTTCCAAATGAATTCAAAACAGAAACCGGAACGGTACATCTCTATTTTGAGGCAACAACGGTGATATTAACCTTGGTTTTGCTAGGTCAGTTGTTAGAGGCCAAAGCGCACAGCAGAACCAGTGGTGCTATAAAAGAATTATTGAAATTAGCGCCCACGGTGGCTACTTTGGTCATTGATGGAAGCGATAAAGTGATTTCTGTTCATGATATCAAAAAGGATGATTTGCTTCGGGTGAAACCAGGTGAAAAAATTCCTGTTGACGGAAAAATTACCGAAGGGGAAACTACTATCGATGAATCTATGATTTCGGGTGAACCCATTCCTGTAGATAAAAAAGCAGACGATTCTGTTATTGCAGGAACAATTAACGGCAACAAATCTTTTGTTATGGTTGCTGAAAAAATTGGTTCAGAAACCTTGCTTTCGCAAATTGTGCAAATGGTAAATTCAGCCAGCCGTTCGAGAGCGCCGATACAAAAACTGGCCGACAGAATTGCGAAGTATTTTGTACCAATAGTAGTGGCCGTTTCAGTAATCACCTTTTTTGTTTGGGCAAAATTTGGCCCCGAGCCAGCAATCGTTTACGGATTCATAAATGCTATTGCTGTTTTGATTATCGCTTGTCCTTGTGCATTGGGATTAGCAACCCCCATGTCAGTCATGGTAGGAGTTGGGAAAGGGGCACAATCTGGGGTTTTGATAAAAAATGCTGAAGCCTTAGAAAACATGAACAAGGTGAATGTTCTAATTACCGATAAAACGGGAACGATTACCGAAGGAAAACCATCTGTAGAAAAAGTGTTTTCAACTGAAAATAAAGAGGAAGATTTGTTGCAAATGATTGCCTCGTTGAATCAGTATAGCGAGCATCCTTTGGCGCAAGCCGTAGTCAATTTTGCGAAAGCGAAAAAGGTTACTTTACTGGAAGCGAAAGATTTTGAATCCATTACCGGAAAAGGAGTGGTTGGAACCGTAAATGGTAAAAAAGTCGCACTTGGAAATGCAAAATTGATGGAGCAAAATAATTCGAAAACTTCAGATGATTTAACCGCTAAAATAATAGCCGAGCAGAAACTAGGAAAAACAGTGTCTTATATTTCTGTAGACAATCAGGTTTTGGGTTATGTAACGATTACGGATGCTATTAAAAGTACAAGTGTGGCTGCAATTAAGGAATTAATGAGTCAAGGAGTCGAAGTGATTATGCTTACTGGTGACAATGAGAACACCGCAAAAGCAGTCGCTGACGAATTGCATTTGAGTTCATTTATAGCAGGTTGTCTGCCGGAGGATAAATTAAAGGAGATCAAAAGGTTGCAAGACCAAGGCAAAATTGTAGCTATGGCAGGAGACGGAATTAATGATGCTCCGGCATTGGCTCAAGCCGATATCGGGATTGCAATGGGAACTGGAACTGATGTAGCAATAGAAAGCGCCAAAATAACTTTGGTCAAAGGAGATTTGCAAGGGATTGTTAAGGCTAAAGAATTGAGTCATGCCGTGATGAAAAATATAAATCAAAATTTATTTTTTGCGTTCTTTTATAATGTACTTGGAATCCCAATCGCAGCAGGGGTTTTATATCCTTTTTTCGGTCTTTTGCTTTCGCCAATGATTGCTGCTCTGGCAATGAGTTTTAGTTCGGTTTCAGTGATTGCAAATGCACTGCGACTGCGAAATTTGAAGTTGTAATGCACTAAAGTTCACTTTTAATCTAAAAATTTTAATCTCTAAATAAAATACCATGAAAACACTACAGAAATTTGCATTTACATTCGGTTTAATTGGACTATTGTATTCTTGTCAGTCAACGAATCAGGTACTGTCAAAATCAGAGAAGAGAACCGAAATCATGAACACTATCGCCAATGACGAAATGATGTCAAAACAGATGATGGGCGCGTTGATGAACAGCAAAAGCGGTAAAATGATGATGATGAAAGAACATCATGTCACAATGATGGAGAAGATGAAAGAAAATCCGGAAATGATGAAAAGCATGATGCCTGAAATGATGAAAATGATGAAGGATAATCCAGATATGATGAAAGGAATGATGAAGGGCATGATGGAAAAAGCTAAAAATGATGATGCTATGATGTCCGATATGTGTAAATCAATGATGGATAGCCCAGAAATGATGAAAATGATGGAGAAAATGAAGGCAGAAAAAATGGACATGAGTAAGATGAAGGAAATGGATAAAAAATCCAAATAACATTTTAAACACAGTAGTGGTATTTAACGCTAAAACTATACAATTATGGATAATACAGGACATGGAGGAATGCATATGGATGGCTACTCATTTATGGGAATGCATTGGTTTTGGTGGGGCTCAATATTGATTTTTGCATTGATATTATTAGCCGTAGCTCACCGATACAGAAAAAATAAATAAATTTAATGTTAAAAATAAAAAGCATGGAATATTATTTCAGTAAAACAATTAACGACAGTTTCGAAAATGCAATTCAAAAAGTTACGGAAGCGCTTAAGGCGGAAGGATTTGGAATATTAACAGAAATTGACTTAAAAGCAACACTAAAGAAGAAACTGGATGTGGACTTTTACAATTACACCATTTTGGGTGCCTGCAATCCGCCATTTGCATATAAAGCGTTATTGGCCGAAGATAAAATAGGAACGATGTTGCCATGTAATGTGATTGTTCAGGAAAAAGTAAAAGGTCAGATAGAAGTTTCGGCGGTTGATCCGGCAGCTTCTATGCAAGCGGTAGACAACGTGGCGCTTGGGGAAATTGCAACAGAAATCAGAGATAGTCTGCGAAAAATAATTAATAATTTGTAGGTTATTTTTGTAACGGTAAAGCGTATTAAGCAAGTAAAATAGCATTGAAGATTAGTAATTAAAAATAATAAAATGAATACTTTTAAATATACAGCATTGTTAATTTTGATTGTATCCCAATCTATTTTTGGTCAGGCAGTAGAAGGTAACGTTGATAATCTTCCTGTGAAAGAATATACACTGACCATAAGGGAAGAAGTAGTTAATAAAGCAGGAGTAGCGGTAAAAGGAATGACGGTAAATGGAAGCATACCGGGTCCGGTATTGGAATTTACGGAAGGAGAGTATGCTGTTATTTATGTGAAGAATGAGATGACTGTGGAAACATCTGTTCATTGGCATGGTATAATACTGCCTAATTTTTATGACGGAGTTCCCTATTTGACTACTCCGCCTATCAAGCCGGGACAAATGCTGAAGTATGAATTTGCTATAAAACAAGCGGGAACGTATTGGTATCATTCGCATACCATGCTGCAAGAGCAGAGTGGTGTGTATGGTTCTATCGTTATTCATCCAAAAAATGAAACATTAGTGTACGATAAAGAATTGGTACTCATGTTATCGGATTGGACTAATGAGAAACCACTAAACGTACTCCGGACTTTAAAACGGGGTTCCGAGTGGTATCAAATAAAAAAAGGGACTGCCACTCCGCTTAATAGAGTTATTGCAAGAGGTGCCTTTGGAGCACAGTTAAACTTTTGGAGACAGCGTATGATGGGGGCAGATATTGCCGACATCTACTATCCTGCATTTTTGATTAATGGAAAACAGTCCGTTGACTATCCCGATTTTAAACCGGGAGAAAAGATAAGAGTGCGCATTATTGATGGTGGTGCTTCTACTTCTTTTTGGATGACTTTTGGCGGTGAAGATCCAATGCTTGTTTCAGCAGATGGTCATGATGTCGTTCCGGTCATAAAAAACAAAACATTTATTGGTATTGCAGAAGCCTATGATTTCATTGTTACCATTCCACAAAACGGTAAAATTGAATATAGAATTACGGCGCAAGATGGTTCAGGGAGCGCTTCGGCATTTCTGGGAAGTGGTAAAATCTTAGCGGCTCCAGTTGTTCCAAGACCAGACAAAATTGGCATGATGCAAAAGATGGCGAAGATGGACATGAAAATGGGAGCTCATGCGATAAAGTACCGTCCGAAAAAAGACGAACACTTCAAAATTAAGGAAGAGTATGGCATGCAAATGGATATGTCCAAGGATTCTAAAATGAAAGGAATGGACATGGACGACATGAAGCACAAGCAAATAGATATGCCCAAAGATTCTACAATGAAGGGAATGGAAATGGATCATTCGAAAATGGATCATTCGAAAATGAAAATGGACGGTATGCAAGAAAACCATGCGGTGGTAGCTGATTCTAAGAAGGAAAATGGCATGGAAAGCGAAATGAAAATGGAAGGAATGGATCTGTTTTCAGAATACAATTATGATTACCTAAGATCACCAGTAAAAACGAACTATTCTGCTGATGCGCCTGTGAAAGAAATCCTGTTGAACCTAACAGGAAATATGCAGCGCTATATCTGGAGTATGAATGGTGTGCCGCTGGCTGAAACTGATAAAATAAAAATTGAAGGAGGGCAGGTTACAAGAATAACATTGAATAACCTAACCATGATGCATCACCCGATGCATTTACACGGTCATTTCTTTAGAGTTATCAATAAAAATGGAGAATATTCGCCTTTAAAACATACCGTAAATGTGCCACCAATGGGGAATGTCACAATAGAATTTTACGGAAATGAATATGGAGACTGGTTTTTCCATTGTCATATATTGTACCATATGATGGGCGGTATGGCACGAGTTTTTAGCTATGATACACCAAGAGATACGCGTATGAAAGGGTTTCCTGTAGCTAAGTTAGTAGCTGAAACCAACAGATATTATTCATGGGGAATGGTAGATGCAGCATCTCATTTTACGGCTTTGCAATTAACGGCTTCCAACCTGAGAAACCAATTTAACGTGTCTATGGAATATGGATGGAACAAAAATCTAGAGGGAGAAATTACCTATGAAAGATATTTACATGATTACTTGAGGGTTTTTGGTGGTATAAACATAGAAAATGAAAAGGAAGATAGTTTTGATACGTTCAAGACCACGGCAGTCGTTGGGATTCGATATTTGACTCCGTATTTATTTAATCTTGATGCGAGAATTGATAATGAATTGAGACCCCGAATTGCGTTAGGAAGAAGTGTTATGGTATTTCCTAAATTTTCAGTGTTTGGATATTATGAATATAAATTGGATTTAGGCTTGGTCAATGATCTTCCGGTAGCGAAAGACTATACCTCAGATACTGTTTGGAGCGCTGGTATCGAGTATATGTTCTCAAAAAACTTTTCAGTAATGGGAAGCTATGATAACCGTTTTGGTGGAGGCGGCGGGTTATCTGTCAGGTTTTAAAAGCGATTGTCCTAAGTAAGGAAATTGATTTATTTAAAAGCAAGAATGATGTCTTTTAGTAAACTTCAAGCAAATGGAATAAGTGCTCATTACTTATTGTAAAAACAAGAAAAAGCTATGATGTGGTGTCATAGCTTTTTTGTTTTGTGTCTTGCTGTTGTGGGCACAGTATGCAATTCTGCACTACCTTTCGGTATGAAATCAAGCGGTATTGTGGTACTGTTTATTTATCATATTTTAAAAAAAGCGTAGACGTTTGTCTTTAACAGAGTCCACACGAAGCATTTTATAATCCAGAATATAATTTTGATAAATGCGCCAAGGGGCTTTATTCCCTTGACTAGGAAGTGTATTTGCTGCCCTGTTTATGTATCCAGAGTTCAGGTTAAGTAGCGGAACGGGTTTTAAATCGGTCTCAATTACTTTTGCTTGTACTGCTTTGTAATTATGTTTTTCTAAATATTTCAGTACCCGAGAAATATACTCGCTGGTCAAGTCACTTTTTAAAGTCCATGACGCATTGGTATAACCAACGAAAATAAAGAAGTTCGGCAGGTCACTTAACATTAAGCCTTTATATACAAACGATTTGGAAACATCAAATGGTTTTGAATCTAGTTGAATTTTCACCCCTCCAAACGCCACTAATTCAAGTCCAGTTGCCGTGATGATAATATCAGCATTTAGTGTCTTCCCCGATTTTAATAAAATCCCATTGCTTAAAAAACGATCGATATGATCTGTAACTACTAATGCTTTGCCTTTCCTGATGGCTCTAAAAAAATCTCCGTTTGGGGCGATGCAGAAACGTTGTTCCCAAGGGTTGTAATTAGGTATAAAATGAGGGTCAACGGGAAAGTCTCCCAGACCTTTTTTAGCTCCGTTTATGATGAAGTTTTTCATTCTTTCTGGATAGTACTTACAGAGATTGAAAAAGACAATAGTGTATAAAATATTCTTATAACGAATTAATCGATAAGCTACTTTTTTAGGGAATAGGCGTTTCAGTCGTGCAGCAACCTTATCTTTATTGGGCAAAGCAGCAATATAGGTTGGCGATCGTTGCAGCATAGTAACCTGCGAAGCTTCAACGGCAAGTTCTGGTACGATAGTGACAGCAGTAGCTCCGCTGCCAATTACGACGATTTTTTTATTGGCTACATCTAAATTTTCAGGCCAGTGTTGAGGATGGATTATTTCTCCTTCAAATTTGGATTGATCCTTAAATTCGGGAGTATAGCCTTTTGTATAATTGTAATAGCCGCTGCAACTAAAGATAAACTGGCAGGTATAAACCGTTTCTTCGGCTGTTGCAGTATTCACGGTAGTTACCGTCCATGATTTCTCTTTTGTGTTGAAGTTATAAGAAAGCGCACGCTGTTGGTAGATGATGTGATCACGTACCTTATATTCGTCAGCGGCTTCATTTATATATTTCAAAATAGAAGGCCCATCAGCGAAAGACTTTTGCTCATCCCATGTTTTAAACGAATAGCCAAAGGTGTACATGTCAGAATCAGAACGAATTCCTGGGTATTTAAACAAATTCCAAGTGCCCCCAACTTCCGTTCTTGCTTCTAGAATAATATAGGTTTTATTGGGATTTTTACGGGACAAATGACAGGCGGCGCCTATACCGGATAAGCCTGCTCCTATGATAATGATATCGGTATGATTCGTATTCATGTTGTTGTTTGTAAATTTAAATGCTGTTGCAAAATACAAAATAGAATCAACAAAAAACATCATTAAATTTTCAAGCTTAATGGGTTTGTAATAGATGAGGTGATTTGTTGAAAGCGCAAAGTCGGCTGGCTTTGATCGGGCTGGTATTTCATAATCCATTTACAAATCATCAAATCAATCTTTTTTATCTTGTTGTTCTGTGTGGTGTTGTTTTCTGAGAGTAGATTCATCTTCGATGTTCATGCCGTTTGACATTCCTATCATAAAGGCAGTAATAAATAGCATTAGTTTTCTTTTTATCCAAAGATTTGGTCGTTTAGAGGACTCTAAACGTGTTGTATTGTTGTGTTTATACATGGTGTAAATGACAAATGATTAGACATTTTTTTATCATCGGTATGCAATAAATTGCATAAATGCTTAGAAAAGCAGTGCTGTTCTAGGCTATGTATAAACTGAAATAAGGATTACTTGAAGTGATTGTTTGGCGTAAAAAAACCTGTTGTGCCTTGATTGCGCTGATATTTTGATACAATGCAATTCGGAATTTTAGAAGCACTTGTGTTTTAAGGCTGTATATATCTTGCAATTGCAGCTGTGCAAAAGGAATTGGCAATGAAGTTTTCTCAGACGAAGTTATCTGATTGAAAACGTATACTCTGGAGTTTTTAAAATCTTTTCTCTCCTGAGCAGAGGAAACCTGATCGTAAGCTGCTGTATTAGATTGAGAATCTAAAGTACAATCATTCACCATCAGGCCAAAAGCCAGAAAGAGCGAAATGAGATATTTTAAATACGTTTTCAATCTATTTAGTTTGAATGATTAATTTTAGTTTTACTTTTTGTAAAGCCCTAATTCTTGTTAGGAATTTGCGGCTAAAGTAGGATTCTTTTTGGTTTGCTACTATTTTTAAAAGTACGCAGTTTGGAGGAATTACAAATTAGCAATATCGCTTACCTAATATTCATTGTGAGGAACGGGCGATATCTCAGCTGCTGGATAATTAGGAGGCTGACTTTTTGACTGTTGATGTTTTGTGTACATAATTTCGTTAAGAAAAACGAGACTGCGCTATCTTCGTGTGTAAAAACGAGCTAGCGATTTTTGTAAGACTTATCCCCAAAAGCAACCATACTCATCTTTCTCGATTAGCCGAATAAAATCTAATAAATGTTTTGTGATTGGTTGCGGTTTATAGGCATGCCATTTTAAATCGGATTTCTGCCAAAACACTTTCCATTGGTCATCTTTTTGGACATAGGTGGCTTTGGCAATGTCTCTTTCAATTTTCTTTTTAGGATCCATCCAATCGGGTCTAATTTCGAAGATGAACACACTTTGTTTTTCAATTCGGTATCCAATATCGATTTGAGATCTCATTTCTTCGTTAGGACGAATGTAGGATAAGTAATTTTCAATTTCTTCTATCTCGATACTAGCTATTTCGTATTTCATATTTATTGTTTTATAAATTTCACTTACCCTTTTGTTAGTTGTACAGTTGGTTTTGTGGTTGCTGATTTTTACTCCAAATGTATAAAATATTGTATTTCAAAAAAAAGCTCTTTCGTTTAATATTTTCAATTTTGTGTCGCGTGAAGGATGGCAGTGGAAATCCTTTTATAGCATGGAGCGATAGCAGAATGATAAAAAAGATTGCAACGAACAGCCTGACCTCGTTGCAGCATAAACTTGTCGTTGCCGCTAGTCGTACTGCAACGAGGACACGCCCAAAACAAGCAAAACACCCTTGGTTTTAAACGGTAAAACACCATGAAAATCGGCACTGAAGGTTCGGCGGTAAAAAGCTTGTTTGGCTTCAAAAAATTTTATAATTTTGCACTCTGAATTTATAATGTAAAGTAAAGAACAAGATGGATATCAAAAGAGTAGCAACAGACGCTGTAAACGAGACGATTGTAATCACAGTTGTACACATGGATTACAAAGGTCAAGTAGCAAAAAGAATAAACGAAAAAATGCCTTTGGCTACCGTTAAAGGATTTAGAAAAGGGGCTGTGCCTAAAGATCTTGTTGAAAAACAATACGGTCGCGCCATAAAAGTAGAAGAAGTTACTAAAGTGGTTGATTTAGCTTTAGAGCGTTTTTTACAAGCTGAAAGATTAAACCTTCTAGGGACTCCGCTTCCTAAAGTAAACGAAGATTTTTCTTGGGATGGGGAAGAATTGGTTTTTGAGTACGAAATTGGATTAGTTCCTGATTTTACTTTAGACTTAGAGGCTAAAAACGACATCGTGAAATATGTAGTTTCTGCGGATGCTAAATTAATCGACGGTCAAGTGGAGCGCATCCAAAAACAATTTGGTACTGCAGTTCCTCAAGAAGTGGTTGTAGCAGGTTCTGATTTAACTGGAACTTTCTCAAACGAAGAAAAAGGAATCAATAGTGGAACGACTGTTTCTTTGGATATTTTCAAAGACAAAGCGACTGCTGATAAATTCATCGGTAAAAAAGTAGGTGACGTTGTTACTGTAAATACTAACGGTTTATTTGAAGATGCTCATCAATTGATGGACGTGATGAAAGTAGGTCATGATGACGTTCACACACTTGCTGTAGATGTAGATTTTACAATCGAAGCGATCAATACAACAGAATTGGCTGAATTAAACCAAGAGTTGTTTGATAAACTTTTCGGAGAAGGAGCAGTAGCTTCTCTTGACGAATTGAAAGCAAAGATCAAAGAAGATGCTGAAACTCAATTTGCAACTCAAGCAGACCAAAAATTATTAGGAGATGTTACTGACTTTTTAATCGAAAGCACAAAATTCGATTTGCCAGCTGAATTTCTTAAAAAATGGTTGCAAACTGTAGGAGAGAAAAAATTGTCTCCTGAAGAAGCCGAGGTTGAATATGCACGTTCTGAAAAAGGATTGCGTTTTCAATTGATCGAAGGTAGAGCAATGGCTCAATCTGACATCAAAATCACTTTTGAAGACTTGAAAACTTTCACTACAAAAAATATCCGTCAACAAATGGCACAATACGGACAAACAAACCCTACGGACGAAGAAGTTCAAGGAATTGTTGCAAGAGTATTGTCTAACCAAGACGAAGTAAAAAGACTTTCTGATCAAGTTGTAGCAGAGAAATTGTTAGAATTGTTTAAAGAAAAAGCAAATCCAACAACTAAAGAAGTTACTTACGACGAATTTATTGCTGCGTCTTACGGAGAATAATTTCTAAAAAATTAAGTATATTTGAGCGTCAAAGGAAAATTCTTTTTGGCGCTCTTTTATTTCAATTAATTTGGGGAGCTAATCCAGTTATGCGTTACAAGTTTGTTCTTCCGCTTTAGTTTTTTAAAATTCTTGCAAGAGCTTCCTTTGGTCGCTTTACAAGAATAAAAAAACTAAAAACCGGAATTCAAAAAGCTTTTCACTGCTATCTGGGCTAAAAATAAGACAGTTTGACATCATTTATAAAGAGGTATGACCTTTGCATTAAAGAAGGCTACTAGATATAACGTAAAACTTAGAACAAATAAAATATGAACTACGGTAAAGAATTTAAAAAGTTTGCTACAAAGGACCACGGGGTAAATGCCATGTATTACGATAAAATCGTTGCAGCAATGAATCCTACTAATATGACTCCATATATCATCGAAGAACGTCAATTGAATATTTCGCAATTAGATGTTTTCTCGAGATTGATGATGGACAGAATTATTTTCCTAGGAACAGGAATCGATGACCAAATTGCAAATATCGTTCAAGCACAATTATTATTCTTAGAAAGCGCTGATGCTTCTAAGGACATTCAAATTTATTTGAATTCTCCTGGAGGAAGTGTTTACGCAGGATTAGGAATTTATGACACGATGCAATACATCAAGCCAGACGTTGCTACAATTTGTACAGGAATGGCAGCTTCTATGGGAGCGGTTCTATTATGCGCAGGTGCCGAGGGGAAACGTTCTGCATTGCCACATTCAAGAGTAATGATTCACCAACCATCTGGAGGAGCACAAGGTGTTGCGACTGATATGGAGATCAACTTAAGAGAAATGTTGAAACTGAAAGATGAGTTGTATAAAATTATCTCTCACCACTCAGGACAAACATTTGACAAAGTGCATAACGATAGCGAACGTGACTATTGGATGATTGCTGATGAAGCAAAAGAATACGGAATGATTGATGAAGTTTTAAGAAGAGGATAAAAATCAGTAGGCAGTTTGCAGTCGCAGTATTGAGTACTGTGACTGTTGGCCGAGACTGAAAACTATAAAAGATGGCGAAAGAAAAATTAGAATGCTCATTTTGCGGAAGGAAAAAACCAGACACCAATTTATTGATTGCTGGAATTGATGCGCACATATGCGATAAATGTATTGAGCAGGCACATGGAATTGTTTTAGAAGAATTGAAATCTAGTGGAAGTTCAAAATTAGCTGGGGATCTTATTTTAAAGAAACCAAAGGAAATTAGAGCGTTCTTAGATCAATATGTAATCGGGCAAGATCAAACTAAAAAAGTAATGTCGGTTGCGGTTTACAATCACTACAAACGTTTAATGCAACAGCAGCAAGACGATGAGGTAGAGATTGAAAAAAGTAATATCATCATGGTAGGACAAACTGGAACTGGTAAAACATTGGTTGCAAAAACAATTGCAAAAATGCTTGACGTTCCTTTGGCCATTGTTGATGCGACTGTATTGACAGAAGCAGGTTATGTAGGAGAAGACGTTGAGAGTATCTTGACACGTTTGCTACAAGCTGCTGATTATGATGTTGCCAAAGCAGAGCGCGGAATCGTTTTTATTGATGAAATAGACAAAATCGCCCGTAAGAGTGACAACCCGTCTATTACACGTGACGTTTCTGGTGAAGGAGTGCAACAAGCATTGTTGAAACTATTAGAAGGAACAGTTGTAAACGTGCCGCCTAAAGGAGGACGTAAGCACCCAGACCAAAAATTTGTTGAGGTAAATACTCAGAATATCTTGTTTATCGCCGGTGGTGCTTTTGACGGAATCGAAAGAATTATTTCTAAAAGATTGAATCGTCAAGCTGTTGGATATTCTACATCAAAAAATGTGGACAATATTGACAAAGAGAATTTACTACAATACATCATACCTAAAGACATCAAAGATTTCGGATTGATTCCGGAGATTATTGGCCGTTTGCCGGTATTGACACATATGGATCCTTTAGACAGAGAAACCCTTCGTGCGATTTTGACTCAACCTAAAAATGCGTTAATCAAACAATACGAGAAATTGTTTTTGATGGATGAAGTAACTTTTACCATCACAGACGAAGCTTTGGATTTTATTGTTGATAAAGCATTAGAATACAAATTAG
Source organism: Flavobacterium sp. DW-iso2 (assembly GCF_058725285.1). NCBI lineage: Bacteria > Pseudomonadati > Bacteroidota > Flavobacteriia > Flavobacteriales > Flavobacteriaceae > Flavobacterium > Flavobacterium sp. DW-iso2. The sequence goes on from NZ_JBZXDY010000002.1 coordinate 209,092, forward strand.
GAGCTCGTGGATTGCGTTCGTTATGCGAGGCGGTTTTAACAGATGCCATGTATGAATTACCAAGTTCAGATACTAAAGTATTAGAAATTGATAAGAATTATGCAACAGAAACTTTAAATAAGAATTTATTGAAGCGTTTAGAAATTGCGTCATAGAAATTGCATTTTTCTCAAAAACAATAACCCGTTCATTCAATTGAGCGGGTTTTTTTGTGGGTAAATTGTACTATTTGTTATTGTTTGAAAAAAGGAAGGCGATTCTTTTTTATAAACAAATAGATTGCCGATTTTTGTTGCTTCTAATTCAATAAGAATCAAATGGCAACAGAAGACAAAGAGATTATTTTATTAAAAGTTTCTGGACAGGATAAACCAGGTGTTACAGCTGGCTTAACGGCGGTATTGGCGACGTACAATGCGATTGTTTTAGACATTGGCCAGGCTGATATTCACGAAACACTTTCTTTAGGGATTTTGTTCGAAATTGAAGCAGGTTCTACTTCTGCCCCAGTCTTAAAAGACTTATTGTTTAAAGGATATGAATTAGGGATTAAAGTAAAGTTCGTTCCCATTACTATTGCCGATTACGAAAGCTGGGTAAAAACACAATCCAAACAACGCTATATCATTAACATTCTAGGAGAAACATTGGCAGCTAAACAAATCGCTGCGGTGACCAAAATAATGTCTGACCAACATTTGAATATTGATTCGATAAAAAGATTAACCAGTAGAGCTTCTATTGTTGTTAAAGAAGAATATCCTCGATCTTGTGTTCAATTATCTGTGTCGGGTATTATGGAGAATAAGGCTTTAATGACGGCTAGTTTTATGGAAATCTCCAGAACCATGGATGTCGATATTTCTTTTCAAGAGGACAATATGTTCAGGAGAAACAGACGTTTGGTTTGTTTTGATATGGACTCGACTCTAATCCAAACCGAAGTTATTGATGAATTGGCTGATCTAGCTGGAGTAGGAGAGCAGGTAAGAGCGATTACGGAAGCGGCTATGAATGGCGAAATTGATTTTAAAGAAAGCTTTAAACAACGTATGGCTTTGTTAGAAGGCTTAAGCGAAGAAGTACTGCAAGGTGTCGCTGAAAATTTGCCCATTACAAAAGGAGCGCATCGTTTAATGAAAGCTCTAAAATATTACGGATATAAAACGGCTATTTTATCAGGAGGGTTTACCTTCTTTGGTAAATACCTGCAAAAAGAATTAGGCATTGATTATGTTCATGCCAATGAATTAGAAATTATAGATGGTAAATTAACAGGTAAATATCTGGGCGAAATAGTTGATGGTCCAAAGAAAGCTGAATACTTAAGAGCCATTGCCGATAAAGAAGGAATTCACATTAATCAAACCATCGCAGTGGGAGATGGTGCCAATGATTTGCCGATGCTTAATTTAGCTGGTTTAGGAATTGCTTTTCATGCAAAATTAACCGTAAAGGAGAGTGCAGAAAGTTCGATTTCTAGTTTGGGGCTTGACGGTGTTTTATACTTATTAGGTTATCACGATAGGCATATTGATATGATGGAGACGTAACTATAAGATCAATCATATTCAAATACTTTTATAAAAACAGAAAACCACTCAGCTCGAGTGGTTTTCTTGTTTTAGTTTTCTTGTATTTGTTGAAGTACGCTGATTCTATGGGAAGGTAACAAGCTAGCGAAGTAAGTGGATTTTGTCTTTCTAGAACATAAAAAACAAGTAATTCGTTAGGCCTCTTCGTTCATTACGGCAATCTTATCTAATAGCCAGAAAATTAACGACAGCAAAACACCAACAATAGCTGCAAAAGCCATCCCTTTTAATTGAACAGTTCCTAGAGTTATTCTGGCGCCGCTGACACCGATAATAAATGTAATAGCACCTAACACCATATTTCTACTTTTGCTGAAGTCTACTTTTTGTTCTACAAACATTCTGAAACCTTGTACTGCAATTACGCCATACAGCAACATCGTGATTCCGCCCATTACTGGAGTTGGAATGCTAGATATAGCGGCAGAAATTTTTCCGACAACCGAAAAAGCGATTGCCAAAAGTGCGGCTCCACGAATTACCCAAACGGAATATACGCCAGTGATAGCCATGACACCTATGTTTTCACCATAAGTAGTATTGGGAGGTGAGCCAACCATACCAGATAAAACATTACTGATTCCATCGCCGAGTAGTGATCGGTGAAGACCTGGGTTTTCCATTAAATCAGTATTGGTGATTTTACCCGTGACGATCAAATGGCTTATGTGTTCGGCTAACACCACAATGCAAGCAGGAGCAATAATAATGATGGCATTTATATCATAAACCGGAGCTTGAAATTTAGGTAGCGCAAACCAGGCTGCTTCACTGATTTTGGCAGTATCTACTAATCCCATGAAGAGCGCCAAAAAATAGCCTGCGACCACGGCAAAGAGAATTGGAATCACTTGCATAAATCCTCTGAACAATACAGTTCCTATAATCCCGATACCCAAAGTAAACATTGAAATCAGTATCACAGCACTATCGGAGACAAAAGGGGCAACAACGCTGCCTATGTCTGTTGGCCATGGTGCAAGTCCCGCTTGTTGCGCTGCAACGGGAGCTAATTCTAAACCGATGATCGCAACGACTGCACCCATTACTGCTGGAGGCATTACTATGTCGATCCATTTTATACCCCATTTTTTTACAACAAAAGAGATAGCGACAAAAAACAACCCGAAAAATATAAATCCAGATTGTGCGTGTCCAAATCCACCGTAGCTACTGATGATTAGAGAAGCGGGTGCAATAAAGGCAAAACTCGATCCCAAGTAAGCTGGAATACCACCTTTGGTTACCCAAGTATAGATTAAAGTCCCAATTCCGTTCATCAATAAGGAAATAGCGGGGTCAACACCTAATAAAATCGGAACCAATATTGTTGCGCCAAACATGGCGGTAAGATGCTGAAAACTGAGAGGTATGCTTTCCAGTATGGAAGGTTTTTCGTGAATACCAATAATTTTTTTGGCCATTGCTATAGTATTTAAAAGATAAGATTTGAGAGTTCTTCTAATTAGAGAAATCTTTTCAACGGGATATTGAAGTTGCAAACTTAGTCTATTTTTTACTTTTTTACGATTGACTGTAAATGAAGGGTAGTAGACGGATTCAGTTTGTCAATTTGGCGAATTTGTCCGTCGTTATTTTTGAATATTTCCTTCGTAATTGGAAGGATATAAAATAAAGAAGTCCCGTGTCGTTATAAAATGACACGGGACTTCTTTATTTTATTGCTGTTTTTAGCTTGTATTATTATCCTAAATTTTTAATCTGCGTATTCTTTTCAGGCGGCGCCAATTCTAATTGTTGTGGACTGTTGCAAATTCCGCGTGCGCCACAACCCATGCGGTGCGGTCCACAGGAACTGAGGAGAAGTAGTGCTGTTAAGATGTAAGATAATTTTCTCATCTTTCTTTAGTATAATATTTTAACCTGCATATTTTTTAATTGTTCCAAATAATCTCTTTGGTTTGATAATCTTGGGATTTTATGTTGGCCTCCCAATTTATCTTTTTCCTTCAGCCAGTCGTAAAACAAATTCTTGCGGGCTACATTAATAATTAACGGGTTTAAGGTCATGTTATTGCAACGTTTTGCCTCATAATCCGAATTTAAGTTTTGTAAGGTTTCGTCTAATATGTTTCGGAAGGTATCGATGCATTTTGGGGTCTCTTTGAATTCAATCATCCATTCATGCGCTCCTTTTTCTTTGTCAATCATAAAAACTGGGGCAACGGTGTAATCTACCACTTCGTTCTGGGTCATTTTACAGGCTTTGGCAATAGCCAAATCCGTGTTTTCGACCATTAATTCTTCTCCAAATACGTTGATGTGGTGTTTTGTTCTTCCTGTTACGCGAATTCGGTACGGACTTAAAGAAGTGAAACGAACCGTGTCACCAATGAGATAACGCCATAGGCCAGAATTAGTCGTGATGACGATCGCATAATTTTTGAATATTTCTACATCGGCTAAACGAACCACCTTTTGATTTGGAGTTCCAAAAGTATCCATTGGGATAAATTCATAGAAGATTCCGTAATCGAGCATTAACAATAAATCACTAGAATTGTTGAGATCCTGAATAGCAAAGAAACCTTCGGAAGCATTGTAGATTTCGTAATATTTAAAATCCTTTTTAGGGAGTATTTTTCGGTATTGTTCGCGGTATGGCTCAAAATTCACACCGCCATGGAAATAAACTTCTAGGTTAGGCCAAATTTCAAGTAAATTTCCTTTTCCTGTTTCCTCGAGCATTTTATTCATTAAAACTAACATCCAGGAAGGAACGCCTGCAAAACTAGTTACATTTTCTTTTCTGGTTTCATTAATAATAGCAGCAATTTTTGCTTCCCATTCACTCATAAGTGAAATCTTATTACTCGGTGTGCTGCTGAATTCAGCCCAAATAGGCATGTTTTCAATTAGAATGGCAGACAAGTCGCCAAAAAAGGAGTTGTTGTCCTCGTATATTTGAGAACTACCTCCTAAACGAAGACTTTTCCCTGTAAATAGCTCCGAGTTTTCATTGTTGTTCAAATACATACACAACAAATCCTTACTTCCTTTATAATGACAATCTTCCAGAGCCTCCGGACTTACGGGTATAAATTTGCTTTTGGCATTAGTTGTTCCGCTTGATTTTGCAAACCATTTTATAGGGGTTTCCCAAAATAGATTTTGTTCACCGCTACGGGTGCGTTCAATCAACGGTTGAAATTCTTCATAGGTGCTGATTGGAACTCTATCTGCAAAAGTGGCATAAGAGTTAGTGGAATCAAAGTCATATTTCTTACCCAACTCAGTATATTTTGCAGATTGAATTAAATTCATTAGCAACTCCTCCTGCACCTCATTTGGATATTTCAGGAAAAGTTCGATCTGATGGATTCGTTGTTTTAGAACCCAGGACGCAAATGAATTTATTAATTGAATAGGCATTATTTGATGGGAGTTATGAATTATGAGTTATGAATTATAACTTTACCAAAAATAACAAAATTTGTCCAACATCAAACTTTAAAAATCAAACTTAATGCAATACGAAGGAGTACTTACTAAAATGCAAACTGAATTTGGCGATCCAATTCAATATTATTTAGTTTTTGAAGATAGTTTTTTAAATGTTAATCAATTATTGGATAAAAACCTTGAAATTAATTTTGTTGGATACCAATGTCTGAATTGTAAAAAGAAGAAAAAGATATTCCGTCAGGGATTTTGTTACGATTGCTTTTATTCGAGTGCAGCAGTGGGGGATTGGATTATGAAACCAGAGTTAAGTACTGCTCATCTGGGAATTCAGGACAGAGATTTGGCTTATGAAGAAAAAGTTCAATTGCAGCCTCATATTGTTTATTTAGCGTTGTCAAGCGAGGTAAAAGTAGGAGTGACCAGAAAAACCCAAATGCCCACGCGATGGATTGATCAAGGGGCAAATGAAGCTATTTCGATAGTAGAGGTTCCTAATCGTTATTTGGCTGGAATCACTGAGGTAGCCCTTAAAAATCACTATGCTGATAAAACTAATTGGAGAAAAATGTTAACCAATACTGTAGAACATGTTGATTTAGTTGCCGAAAGATTAAAGCTAGAAAACCTTATTCCAGAGGAAGTTAAAGAGTATTTCTTTTTGAATAAAAATGATTTATACGAAATGCATTATCCAGTTTTACAATACCCTATAAAAGTAAAAAGCTTAAGCCTGGATAAGACTCCCAGTTTTCAAGGAAAACTCACAGGAATAAAAGGGCAGTATCTTTTATTTGAAGATGGCACGGTGTTTAACGTTCGCAGTTCTGAGGGTTATGTAGTCAAGATTTCAGTTTAATATTTCTAGGATTTGGCGTGACCATTTTGAAAAAACAAGAAAAATATTTTTCTTCAAAATATAGCACAATAATTAGCTGTATGAATCGTATATTTTTGATAATAGACCTCAGTTAAAACCGAGTGAAAAAATATAATTATTGAAAATAACACACGCTCAAAAGAATTGTAAACACTTTTTTTATAAGTAAAAAGGAGTACTCACAAACTTGTATGGAGTACTCCTTTTTTATTTCACTGAAATAAACCTTAAAATTTATGGTGTTGTTTCAGGTTCTGCTGGTTTTGGCTCAGCAGTTTTCTTTTTCTTAAACAAACCATTGATTAAATCGGTCGCTTTAGCTTTTACCTCTTCTTTAGCTTTTGTTTGAACGGCTGCTTTCACTTCTTCCTTTGTTGCTGGAATCACTGTTTTAGTAGTGTCACCCGTTTTTTTGTTTTTATTGATTAAATCAGTCAATGAAGATGTTCCTTGTTTTACCAATCGTTCTTTTTGTTGCTGAACCAATTGATTAGTCAGATTAGTTACTGCAGTTGCGATATCAGTGGATATTTTTGGACTCGTAAAATTGCCTGTCAATGAAGCATTAACGGGGATACTTTCTAGTTTAGCGGCGTCTGCCGGACTCAGTCTTGCGATTAACGCATTGGCTTCTGATCCTAAATATTTGGCAGGTACATCAAATTTGATATTGTACTTCATGCTTTGGTCAAAACCATGTGTTCCACCAATAGTCGCTTTGATATCTTTGTAATTGATGTTAAAAGGTTTTACGCTTACCATTCCGTCTTTAAAAGTAATAGCTGCCTTTAAATCGTTTAAATTAATTTTACTGACGTCAATGAATTTCAAATTCGAGCCTAATGCAGTTAACAAAGTGGAGTTATTAGAATTTAGGGTGGTCGAAAGTAATTGACCTAATAAATCTCCAGTTAATGTTTTTAAATCAGGTCTCATGGCAGTAGCGTCAAGATTTCCGTTCAGTTTGATTGTTGAATTCAATTTACCATTAATAATTCCTGCAATAGGAGCCAGTTTTTTCAATAGATCCAATTGGGTAAATGACTGTGCGATGTCCACTTGCTTCAGCGATAGATCCATGTTAAAAGTCGGGACTTTTCCTTTTGTGGAAACGGCTCCATTCAAACCAATGTTTCCATCAAAAACAGTAGTTTTTATGTTTTCCATTGTCAGCTTTTCGTCCTTAACAATCAATTTTCCGGATACGTCTTTCAATGTTAAATTATCATACAGTATCGTATTTGCTTTGGCGGTAAGAGAACAGTTTAAAAAGGCAGGGATTTTCATCGCTTCTGTTTTCTCATTCGTTTTACCAGCTTCTGCTGTGGTCATGAAATCGCTAACGTCTAGCTGATTTGAACTCAGATTGAAATTTCCTTTCAACTCTTGGTTCTTAAAAATAAAGCCATAAAAATTTTCTAAAATTCCAGTAACACTTAAGTCACTTTTTCCTGTTGTTGCATCAAATTGTTTTAAATTTACCTGACTTGGATTAAACTGAATCAAGGCGTTGCTGATGTTCATCGTTTTACCATTTTCGTCAGCATATTTAAAACCAGATAAACTCATGGTACCTGAATTCTTGATATTCTCATATTGGCTTTTTTCCACAGACAACATGTCAAATTTAGTGGTTACATCTGCTTTTAAAACTCCGGTTAACGGCTTTTCTAATTTTATAGGATAGGCTTTAGATACATTAGCTAAATTGATTGTTCCCTTTAAGGCAGCGTCAACAAGTGCATTTTCAGTAATATTTCTAATGTTTGCTTTGGCATTAAAAACATCTTGATCTATTCTAAAAGAAAGTTTGTCAAGATTGATATAAGTGTCGTTTAAAATTCCGGTTTCATTTATAATTTTACTATCGATTATTATATTTTGAATTGACTTTGGTAAATTAGGATATTGAACGGAAGCATTGTTTGAAGCGATGTCGATATTGAATTTTGGTACCGTTGTATCTGAATACAATCCTTTTGCGAAACCAACAACGGTAAAATCACCTGTTGTCTTTACGTTATCTAAATTTGCGGCGTATACTGCCGGGATAATTCCAAGGAAATTTTTAAAGGACGATGTAGGTGTTTTAAATTTTAAATCATATTCCTGACCAGCCTCAACAAGTTGAATAAACCCATCAAATTCTAGCGGTAATTGATTGATTAATGCTTTGTTTTCTTTGAAAGTATATTTGCTTTTGTCTAAATCAATACCTAAAACGGCGTCTAATGTTACAGGAACATTTTTCATGTAGTTGACTTTATCCATGTCAAGGGTGATTTTTGCAGTTGATTTTGTGACCAAATCTAATTTTGATGCTGCAAAGTCACCAGTTCCTTCATGGTTTAGACTGTCAATCACCATTTTTATTTTAGAGCTTTCATCAAAGTACTTGAACTTGAAGTTCTCAATTTCATACTTTTGAATATTTAATTTTAAGGGTTTGCCTGCACTAGCCTCTTCGTTTTTTATAGCAATGTCGTAATTTCCTATTCCGTCTTTATTGAATAGAATATTTATCATACCGTTTTTTGTGGCTATTCCTTGAATGTCCATGGCTTCGTCTTTCCCTTTAAAAAGTTCTTTAATAGACATTTTCAAATCTATTTCTTCGATTGATACTAAAGTATCACCTTTAAAAGGCGCTTTATTTATAATGTTCAACTGGTATAAAGTAACATTAGCATTGGGGAAGTTTTTAAAGAGACTCAAATCAGCATCTATAAAACTGACGTTGGCATCTACTTTTTTATTTATCGCCTCTGTAATTTTTGCTTTTATTTGATCTTTGAAAAAATAAGGAACTGCAAATAAGGTTACTGCTAGTAGAATAAGTATACTTCCAACTATTTTTAAAATTTTACTTAACATATGTTTTAGATGTTTTGTTTACTGGTTATATAGCAAATATGTTGCCGTAATTTATTACAAAAATACCATTTTAATGAATTAGTCAGACTCTAAAGTTTTCATAAATGATTAGATTGCTTATTTTTTTATCGAATATAGAGATAAATTCCGTTGTACTTCCGATTTTAAAAAGCATAAAAAAATCCGTTTGAAAAAGAGATCAAACGGATTTAATTTTTAAAGTGTCCTTATCTATTGTATATTTATTTCAAACGGCATCGCCATTTGGACTCCTTTTTGAGATTTTATTTTTTTTATTTCTTGCAATAATTTGTAGTTTTCTTCTCCTATTTCCTCTTTTATAAAAGCTTCTTTAGACTGTGCAAAAGGGAAGTTGGCCAAAAGATCATTTAAATCTTTTTTATATTCAGGATAGTTTTGTGTTTTGTAGGTTTTTACTTTTGCTAAAGCGGCTGCTTCCTTTATTGCATCGTCCAGACCTCCAATTTTATCAATAAGACCAATCTTTATGGCTTCTGAACCTGCCCAAACTCTTCCTTGAGCAATGGAGTCTACTTGTGCGAAAGTCATTTTTCGTCCTTCGGCGACATGGGTTACGAACGTTTTGTAAATATGTTCTACGCCTTCCAGAGTCACTGCCTTAAATTTTTCGTCTAGTGGTACAAATGGGCTATATCGAGCAGAATTCTCATGTGTATTTACTTGCTCTGTGTGGATACCAAGTTTAGTTGTTAGTTGACTAAAATTAGGTAGTATTCCAAAAACGCCTATCGAGCCAGTTATGGTGTTGTTTTGGGCAAAAATAGTATTAGCATTACAAGCAATGTAATACCCTCCAGAAGCGGCATAATTACCCATAGAAACAACGATAGGTTTTACTTTTTTAGTTAATTCTATTTCTCTCCAAATTAAATCGGATGTAAGTGCGCTTCCACCCGGACTATCAATACGAAGTACAATCGCTTTTACATCTTTGTTTTTTCTTGCTTCTTGTAAAGAACGTCTCATTGATCCTTCCCCAATAGTGTTAACATCTCCTTCGCCACTTTGAATTTCTCCTTGTGCATAGATAACGGCAATTTGATTTTTAGAATCTGTACTTACGCTGGTAGTTGTCATCTTTTTAGTGTAATCAAAGATGCTGACTTTGTTGTAGTCTTCGTCTTTTTCTACTTTTAACGCTTTTCTGATGGCATCATGATAGACATCTTCATAGGCTATAATGTCAACTAGTTTTTGCTCTTTTGCCATTTCTGGAGTTCGGGCAAGCAGACCGTTTGCAATTTCATTTAGTTTAGCAATGGAGATATTTCTACTTTTCGAAATATCTGCTGTCACTGAATTCCAAACTGAATTTAATAGTGCAGTGACCTGCTCTCTATTGGCGTCACTCATTTCATTTTCAAGAAAAGGTTCTACCGCACTTTTGTATTTTCCGTGGCGTATTACTTCCATTTTTACTCCAGTTTTTTCCTGAAAGTCCTTAAAAAACATGAGTTCAGCAGATAATCCTTTGAAATCCATATCTCCTACAGGATTTATATAGATAGGATTGGCAACTGAATTCAGGTAGTATTCTTTCTGGGTGTAGGAATTGGCGTAGGCCATTACAAACTTCCCTGACTTCTTAAAACTTTCTAATTCATCTCTCAAGGCTTTACTTTGCGCCATCCCTAGCGTAGATTCGTTATTCAAGATGGATATCCCTTTGATATTATTGTCCGTTTTAGCTTCTTCTATCGCTTTGATAACATCAGTGAGTCCGACGCTTTTTTTATCTGTAAAAATAGTGATCCATGGGTCTTCGTATTTTCCAGCATAGTCGTATTTTATGTCTTCGAGATTTAATTCGATTACAGAATTATTTTTGACTGTTATTGCTTCGCTATCGCCTCCAAAGATTGCCCCGATAATTAGTACTCCAAAAAAGAACAGCATGAAAAAAATAAATAGACCAATGATGGTCGCCAATACATTTCCTAAAAACTTCATAATTATATTTTTATTTATTAGTAGTGAAAAGTGTGGAATCGTTACAGATTTACATTTGAAAAAACTGAATTTAGTTGCTGACACTTTGTACAAATATATCGCTAATTCTAAAATTCTTTTAGTTAATTTGTGCTTAATATGAAATCACAACATCAGGTTATTTTATCGATAGGCAGTAATCAAGGGAATCGGCTTGAAAACGTGAAGCATTGTATAGAATTAATCCATCAAAAAATTGGTACGGTAATTAAAGTTTCTCGGATATTTGAAACTCCCTCTTGGGGTTTTGATAGTGACGCCTTCTATAATTGTGCGTTAGTTTTACACACCTGTAGTGGGCCACACAAGATTCTTACTCAAGCCTTGAAGGTTGAAAAGGAATTAGGGCGTATTCGCAGTGACAAAAAAGGATACCAATCTCGAATTATAGATATTGACCTGATTGCTTTTGATGTAGAAATAATTGATTCCGAAAAGCTGCAAGTTCCGCATCCATTGATGCAAGACAGAAAATTCGTGCTGTTGCCGATCCAAGATTTAAATTTGGATTGGAAGCATCCTGTTTTAAAAAAAAATATTTCTGAGTTATTAGAGGTTTCTTCAGATCATAGTGAGTGCGAAGCGATAGCAACGTTAGAAAGTCCATTGCAAAGTATTGCATTGGAACAATTCAATTATGTTGCTTTAGAAGGAAATATTGGAGCAGGGAAAACAACTTTAGCAATCAAAATTGCGGAAGATTTTAATGCTAAAACCGTATTAGAGCGCTTTGCGGACAATCCGTTTTTACCAAAATTCTATAAAGATCAAAATCGATATGCTTTTCCGCTTGAAATGTCTTTTCTGGCTGATAGGTATCAGCAATTATCAGATGATTTGGCACAATTTGATTTATTTAAAGATTTTTTGGTGGCAGATTATCATATTTTTAAATCCTTAATTTTTGCTAAAATAACTTTAGCAGAAGATGAATACAGGTTATACCGCAATCTGTTTGATATTGTGTATAGAGAAATGCCTAAGCCGGACTTGTATATTTATTTGTACCAAAATTCAGAACGTCTTTTACAGAATATAAAGAAAAGGGGCAGAAACTATGAACAAAAAATTCCAGCGGATTATTTGGACAAAATCAACAGCGGCTACTTGGATTATATTAAATCACAAACAGATTTGAACGTTTTAATTATTGATGTTTCTGATAAAGATTTCGTAAAAAATCAAGAAGATTATCTGTTTGTTTTAGAGGAGATTAGAAAGAAAATTAACAATTAGAAAATGGTTCAATTAGTCAATTAAAAAAGAGATTCAGCTAATTATATCAATTAAGAATCTTCCTGCTGTAATACTGATATAGTATTAAAATTGAGCAATCTGTATTGTATCTGTAATTGCTATTATCCTATTTTCTAATTTTGACAAACAAATCCCAAATTACAATTCCTGCACTCACAGAGATGTTTAAAGAATGCTTAGTTCCTAACTGCGGGATTTCGATGCAACCGTCACATAATGCAACTGCTTCCTGAGAAACGCCATGAACTTCGTTCCCAAAAACCAAAGCATATTTTTTATTTTTATCGACTTTGAAATCCTGGAGAAAGATGGCACTTTCTACTTGCTCGATGGCGAGTGTAGTAACAGCTTCTTTTTTTAATTTTTTAATTACTTCAAGAACATTTTCATTATGCTCCCACGTTACCGTTTCGGTCGCTCCAAGTGCTGTTTTATGGATTTCTTTATTTGGAGGTGTTGCAGTAATGCCGCACAAATATATTTTTTCAATTAAAAAGGCGTCGGCAGTTCTAAATACGGAACCAATGTTGTGTAAACTACGAACATCATCTAAGACGATAATAATCGAGGTCTTTTCTGAGTTTTTGAAATCTTCAACAGATTTTCTTTCTAATTCGCTGTTTTCTAACTTTCTCATTTCTTCGGGGTTTATTCAAATAAAAAAAAGCTTCCGAAATTAGGGAAGCTTTTTTTTATAATACTGTAATTAAAATTTAGCTTTTTGGAGCATCATCACCTAAAACAGTACCTTTTATAGTAAGGATCTTAGTTGGTTGTCCTTCCGCATTTGAAGTTACTGTCACTGTTTTAGTGAACGCTCCAATTCTGTCAGTTGCATATTTGACACCAATAATTCCTTTTGCTCCCGGAGCAATTGGCTCTTTTGGAGAAGTAGGAACAGTACAACCGCATGAACCTTGAGTATTTGTAATAATTAATGGTTTGGTACCATTGTTAGTAAAAACAAATTCTCGTTTTCCGTCTGCATTGTGTGCAATTGTCCCGTAATCAATTGTTTCGGAAGCAAAAACTATTCCAGCTCCGTTTACTTTAGCAACTTTAGCAGCCGTTGCTTTCATTTTTTTTGTTGTTTCTTGTGCATTAGAAGTAGCTGCTCCAAGAACAGTTAGCATCGCAAGTAAAAATATTTTCTTCATCTTATTCGTTTTTTATGATTAGTAGAACAAACTTAAAGAAAAAATCGTGCCAATTACTTAAATTTTCCTTAAAAAAGGTTTTAATTTTTGAAGTGATGTTTATTCGCTATAAAATATTTAAATTCGCTGTCACATTTTACATTAATTAAACACAATATAAGTTGGCATCTAAAGATAAAGAGGTTAAGGAAACACCATTAATGAAGCAGTATAATGAAATCAAAAGGAAGTATCCTGATGCTTGTTTGTTGTTCAGAGTGGGTGATTTTTACGAGACATTTGGAGATGATGCCGTGAGGGCTTCAAAAATATTGGGGATAACGCTTACAAAACGCGGTGCAGGTTCGGCTACTGAGACCGCCTTAGCTGGTTTTCCACATCATTCGATAAATACTTATCTGCCAAAATTAGTAAAAGCAGGACTTCGTGTTGCAATTTGTGACCAGCTCGAAGATCCTAAAATGACTAAAACAATTGTAAAAAGAGGAGTGACTGAGCTTGTGACGCCGGGAGTTTCTATGAATGATGAGGTTTTACAATCAAAGACAAATAATTTTTTAGCTTCCGTTTTTTTTGCTAATAAATCAATCGGGATTTCTTTTTTAGACGTTTCAACTGGTGAGTTTCTTACTGCTCAGGGAAATGCGGAATACATAGACAAGTTATTGCAAAACTTTAGCCCTAGCGAGGTTTTGATTCAGAAGAACAATAAAAATGATTTCAAAGAAAACTTCGGACACGACTATCATTGCTTCTATTTAGAAGACTGGATTTATAAAGAAGATTACGCACTCGAAATCCTAACTAAGCATTTTCAAACAGTCTCTTTAAAGGGATTTGGTATTGCTGATTTGAAAGAAGGAATTATAGCATCAGGAGCTATTTTATATTATCTGTCCGAAACACAACACAATAGAGTCCAACATATCACAGCGATTCAACGAATAGCTGAAGACGCTTATGTATGGATGGATCGATTTACGATTCGGAATCTTGAATTGTACCACAGTTATAATCCAAATGCAGTTACGCTGCTGGATGTGATCGATAAAACGCTTTCGCCAATGGGTGGTCGTTTACTGAAACGCTGGCTTGCATTGCCTTTAAAAGACAGCAACAAAATACGAAGCCGCCATCAGGTTGTTTCTTATTTACAAGAAAATCAAGAAGTGTTGCAAAAAATGCAATATCAAATTAAGCAAATTTCTGACTTAGAGCGGCTTATTTCCAAAATAGCAGCCGGAAAAGTGTCGCCACGCGAAGTGGTTTATTTGAAAGAGTCATTAGACGCTATTATTCCCATAAAAACATTGGCGTTAGAAAGTCCGCAAGAGGCAGTGAAGATTATTGGTGATAGTTTGCATAGCTGCGATCTATTAAGGGAAAAAATCAAAACTACCTTAAATCAAGATGCGCCAGTTGCTATTGTTAAAGGGAATGCCATTGCAAAGGGTGTTAATGCTGAATTAGATGATTTGCGTGCTATTTCAACGTCTGGGAAAGAATTCTTGGACGGGATCGAAAAGCGAGAGTCTCAATTGACAGGGATTTCTTCTTTAAAAATTTCCTTTAATAATGTTTTTGGGTACTATATTGAAGTTAGAAACTTGCATAAAGATAAAGTTCCTGCGGACTGGATCCGAAAACAAACCTTAGTGAATGCGGAGCGCTATATTACCGAGGAGTTAAAGGAATATGAGACTAAGATTCTAGGTGCTGAGGAGAAAATACAAAAAATAGAAGCAGAGTTGTTTGAGCAATTAGTTGCTTGGATTGCAACTTATATTAAACCGGTTCAGCTAAATGCTAATTTAGTGGCGCAGTTGGATTGTTTGTGTTCTTTTACCCAGCTGGCAATCGAGAATAGATACGTCTGCCCTGAACTAGATGAAACGTTCGAACTGGAAATACAGAACGGAAGGCATCCGGTTATTGAAAAACAACTAGCAGTAGGAATGCCTTATATTGCCAATGATGTTTTTTTAGACAGAGAAACACAGCAACTGATTATGATTACTGGACCCAATATGTCTGGGAAGTCAGCTATTTTACGACAAACGGCTTTAATTGTACTCTTGGCTCAAATGGGGAGCTTTGTTCCTGCGGAGAGTGTTAGAATGGGAGTAGTTGATAAAATTTTTACTAGAGTAGGAGCCAGTGATAATATTTCGATGGGAGAGTCTACCTTTATGGTCGAAATGAATGAAACAGCTTCTATCTTGAATAATATTTCAGATAGGAGTTTGGTATTGTTAGACGAAATAGGAAGAGGGACTAGTACCTACGATGGAATATCCATTGCTTGGGCAATTGCGGAGTTCTTGCATGAGCATCCATCAAAACCTAAAACCCTATTTGCAACGCATTACCATGAATTAAATGAGATGAGTGAATCATTACCTAGGATCCAGAATTATAATGTAGCGGTAAAGGAGTTAAAGGACAATGTTCTTTTTATTAGAAAACTGGTAAAAGGAGGAAGTGCTCACAGCTTCGGAATTCATGTAGCAAAAATGGCCGGGATGCCACAAATCGTGATTTTGAAAGCGCAAAAGCTCTTGAAAAAATTAGAGAAGAATCATTCTAGCGATATGTTAAACGGAATCAAATCTGAAAAAGACGGCTCGAGCCTGAAAGGCGAACAGGCGGAGCGAATGCAGATGAGTTTCTTTAATTTAGACGATCCGTTACTGGAAGAAATCAAAGAAGAAATACTAAATTTAGATATAAATACAATAACTCCCGTAGAAGCACTGATGAAGCTTAATGAAATAAAGAGAATGTTGACTCGAAAGTAATTTTTTTCTGTTTTTAAAGTTTAGGTTATCAAAAGGTTAGCTTTTTTATTGAATTTTTTTGTAAAAAAGGCTTGTGTAATTCAATAAATGTCTTAAATTTGCACTCGCAATACAGAACAAGTATCGCGGTTCTTTTTAAGGATTGAAAATGCGAAAATAGCTCAGTTGGTAGAGCGCGACCTTGCCAAGGTCGAGGTCGCGGGTTCGAGCCCCGTTTTTCGCTCGACACCATATAATGCTCGGATGGTGAAATTGGTAGACACGCTGGACTTAAAATCCAGTGAACAGCAATGTTCGTGCGGGTTCAAGTCCCGCTCTGAGTACTAAGAAAGCTTCAAACTATGTTTGGAGCTTTTTTTTTGTCTAAAACTGAACTTTCTTTAGGGTGGCGTTAATTTAAGATTGTATTTTAGAGAAATTGATTTTTCTGTGATTAGTTTTTTTGCAAAGGGAAGTCTAGCTAGTCTTTAACTCTGATGGTGTTTGTTATTTTAATAATTATTTATGGCGACTTTTGTAATTAGTAAAAGATTTAGTGGTGATTATAAGTTTGAATTTACTTCCAGAAAGGGAAAGACAATTTTCACGAGTAATGCATATGAGCTACGTATGGATTGTGAAGCAGCGGTAGAGCATATACGATCGGTTTTAGAGACGTGTTCTTACGTAAAGTTTAAAACTACTAAGGGGAAGTTTTTCTTTAGGGTAGTGGTCGAAAATGAGGTGGTAGCGACAAGTAGAAAATATAGTACGGAGTTGATGGTTCAAAAAGGGATTCTTGAAATCACTAAATATGGCTCAAAAGCAGAGATATTAGATTTTTCGAATAATAATTTTCTTTTTGAAGATTGACTATGATGTTTTAATAGCGTGATAAAAAAAGGTCTTTGAATTAATTAATTCAAAGACCTTTTTTTAGAAATTATCAAAAATGAAAAAAGCCATCTCGCTTACGCGGATGGCTTTGATTTTTTTGATGTAATTTAAAATTACTCAGCAGGAGTTTCTGTAACAACAGCAGCAGAATCAACAGCTAATGCAGTAGTATCAACAGCTACAGAATCAACAGCTACAGCAGTAGTGTCAACAGCAACAGTTTCTTCAGCAGCAGCGTCAGATTTTTTACAAGATACAACAGTTAAAACAGCAACAACAGCTAAACTTAAAAATACTTTTTTCATCTTAATTTAATATAAAGGTTAATTATTAATTCGTCGCAAAGATATAAAATATTTGATACGTAAAATATATTTTCGTTTTTTTTTTACTTTTTTTTCACTTTTTTTTTGGAGGGGTCATTTTCACAGTCGTAGTACTGAGTGATAAGGACCATATGTTAAGTTATTTTCAATTATGATATTATTTTTTTAGCGATTTGTTTTTTCATTTAATAAAAGGCTTTTTCTTAGGATTGAAAAGTATTTGTTTTTTTAATTATTTGATTGTTAGTAAATTATATTACTAGTGAACAAAGTGGTATTAGTCCGGTGTGTCTTTTTTAATAGATTGTTTTCATTTTAGAAATGGTAATTTTTCAATGTTGAATGGTTAAAATTATTGCTCTCACAAAAAGAGTAACTACTCGTCTCGAATTGTAAGAAAATTAAGCTCCTAATAATCGTTTATTTAATTAAGAATAGGGGGCATTTGAAAGCTATTGAGCAATATTTTTCATGATGATATTTGTTGCCCCTTTATTCATCTGAACAAAAGTGCTGCAGATATGACCTTTTTCGCTGCGGAAGTTGGCATCTACAATTAAATCTTTAAAAGCGGCAATTAATTCTGTTTTTTCGGAAACAGAGATGCATCCTCCCATATTGACCAAAGCAGTTGCTTCTGCAAAATGAGAATAATTTGGACCAATTACGATTGGAACTCCAAAAGTAGCCGGTTCCAGTAAGTTGTGGACGCCAGGATTCCCGAATCCGCCGCCTACATACGCGATATCGGCATAACTATATATTTTGGTAAGGATGCCAACGGTGTCAATGATAAAGACATCATAATCAACCAGATTTTTATGCTGTTTTTCTGAGAACAAGACTGTTTTTTTTGTGATGCTGCTTTTTAACTGTTCAATTTGGTCGACCTTGATGTTATGAGGAGCGATAATAAATTTCGCATTTAATGTATAGGTATTAATAAAGTCCAACAATAGGGCTTCGTCTTTCGGCCAAGAACTCCCTACAACAATGGTTAGGGTGTTGTTTTTGAATTGGGAAATATAATCTAAATCATTGTCTTTCTCTAAAATAGCAGCAACGCGGTCAAAGCGGGTGTCACCAGAAACGGCCACATTCGTTTTTCCTAACTGCTGTAGTAATTTTTTGGAGCCTTCATTTTGAACAAAAAAGTAGCTGAAAGTATCTAATGCTTTTCTGTAAAAGCCTCCGTACCATTTAAAGAACATTTGCTTTTCTCTAAAAATCCCTGATATTAAATAAGTTGGCGTATTTTTTTTGTGCAGTTCATTTAAATAGTTCAACCAGAATTCATACTTGATAAAAAAGACCATGTCTGGGTGAACGAGATCAAGGAATCGTTGTGCATTTTTTTTGGTGTCTAACGGTAAATACACTGTCGCGTCTGCAATGGTGTTGTTTTTGCGGACTTCATATCCAGACGGTGAGAAAAAAGTGATTACTATTTTGTGCAGCGGATATTCTTCTTTGATTTTCTCTATTACAGGTAGACCTTGCTCGTATTCCCCTAATGAGGCAGCATGAAACCAAATCGTTTTATCTGAAGACTTTATTTTTTGTTCTAAAGTGGTGAAAACAATTTTTCGCCCATCGACAAAAAGCTTGATTTTTGAATTGAACAGCGCAATGAAGTTGAGTAATGAACCAGTAATTTGAATTACTATGTTATAAAGAAAATGCATACCGGAATTTTTATTTCGCTAAAATACAGTTTCTTTTGTTTATCATTTAAATCTTAGTGCTTAAATTCATATTTTTGCAAGTAAGAGTTTTAATAAAGTCTAAAAGAATTACTTCGATTTTTAAAAGCGCTACAACTGAATCGTAAAACAGCAATCTGCCCCTTTTGCGTGTTTTGTATCTTTTTTGAACAAGTAGGTTAATTGGTTTAAATTAAATATAAATGAAAAAAATCCAAATGGTTGACCTAAAAAGTCAATACGAAAAAATAAAAGAAACGGTTAATGTTTCAATTCAAGAAGTTCTAGATACCAATACGTATATCAACGGGCCACAGGTTCACCAATTCCAAAAATCTTTAGAAGAGTATCTTGATGTTAAGCATGTGATTCCTTGTGCAAACGGAACGGATGCCTTGCAAATTGCGATGATGGGATTGGATTTAAAACCAGGCGACGAAGTAATTACGGCCGATTTTACTTTTGCCGCGACGGTAGAAGTGATTGCTTTATTGCAACTGACGCCTGTTTTAGTCGATGTGGATCTGTACAATTTGAATATTTCTATCGATGCAATTAAAAAAGCAATTACACCAAAAACAAAAGCAATAGTACCTGTTCACTTATTTGGTCGTGCGGCTAATATGGAGGCGATTATGGCAATTGCCAAAGAGTATAATTTATATGTAATCGAAGATAATGCGCAGGCCATTGGAGCCAATTGTAAATTTTCTGATGGAACCAAAAAGAAAGCCGGGACTATTGGTCATTTGGGGTCAACTTCCTTTTTTCCTTCTAAAAATTTAGGATGTTATGGAGATGGTGGAGCCATTTTTACTAATGATGATGCATTAGCTCACAAACTTCGCGGAATTGTAAATCACGGAATGTATGAGCGCTACCATCATGATGTGGTAGGAGTAAACTCTCGTTTGGATAGTATTCAAGCAGCAGTTTTGAACGCTAAATTACCTTTGTTGGATCAATATGGTAAAGCCAGACAGGATGCAGCACGCAAATATTCCGGTGCATTTGAAGGACATAAAAATATCGTAGCGCCAACTATTTGTGACATCTGCGACTGCCATGTCTTTCATCAATATACCTTGCGTATTTTAGATGCAGACAGAGATGGTTTGATGAAACACCTGTTGAGTAAAGATATTCCATGTGCGATTTATTACCCAATTCCGTTGCACTCACAAAAAGCATATTTGGATACCAGATACAAAGAAGAGGATTTTCCAGTAACAAATCAGTTGGTAAAAGAAGTGATTTCGCTTCCTATGCATACAGAATTGGATGATGAACAAATAAAATTTATAACGGATAGCGTTTTAGAGTTTTTTAAATAATTTTTTCAGGAGCTATTTCCTGCTTTCCACTATATCTTTTTATCCTGAACTTGTTTCAGAATCTGGAAACAAGTTCAGGATAAAAAGGATGCCGTTTCAATCAGGGCTATAAAAACGAGTCCGATTAATAAAAAATGAAAATGAAAATACTAGTAACAGGAGGTTTAGGTTTTATAGGATCTCACACGGTTGTCGAATTGCAAAACGAAGGCTTTGAAGTGATAATTGTAGACGATCTTTCTAATACGTCATTAGAAGTATTAGACGGTATCGCTGCTATTACGGGAAGAATTCCTGCATTTGAGAAACTGGATTTACGGGATAAGTATAAAGTACAGGATTTTTTCAAAAGACACCACGATATTTCAGGCGTAATCCATTTTGCAGCTTCTAAAGCGGTAGGTGAAAGTGTCGAGAATCCGTTGTTGTATTATGAAAACAATATCAATGCCTTGGTCTATGTGCTGAAAGAGTTGCAGAAAATGACAGAAGCGAACTTTATTTTTAGTTCTTCCTGCACTGTTTATGGTCAAGCCGAAACAATGCCGATTACTGAAGATGCATCGATTCAAATTGCGATGTCCCCTTATGGAAATACCAAGCAAATAGGAGAGGAAATCATTACTGACGTTGCTAAAGTATCTAATATAAACGCTATTTTATTGCGTTATTTCAACCCGATAGGAGCGCATCCTTCAGCCGAAATTGGTGAATTGCCTATTGGCGTACCTCAAAACTTGGTTCCGTTTATTACGCAAACTGGTTTTGGATTGCGAAAAGAACTTTCAGTTTACGGAGATGATTATCGTACGCCTGACGGAACAGCAGTACGGGATTATATTCACGTAGTTGATTTGGCGAAAGCCCATGTCATCGCTTTGCAAAGATTGTTAAATAAAAAGAATGTTGCTAAAGTGGAAACGTTCAACTTAGGTACAGGAACAGGAAGTTCAGTATTGGAAGTGATTAAAGCTTTTGAAAAAGTAAGCGAACAAAAATTACCTTATAAAATTGTAGCGCGCAGAGAAGGAGATGTTACTTCGGCTTATGCTAATACACATAAAGCCAATACGGTTTTAGGTTGGAAAGCGCAATCTACACTTGAAGAAGCTATAGCGAGTGCCTGGAAATGGGAGCAAAAAGTTAGAAAAGCAAAATAATGATAAAGAAAAGTGTGCTGTTTTTGAGTCTGATTTTAATAGTGTCGTGCAAAAGTTATGATGTGAATAGAAAAATAGCTACAACTCAAAAACAGCGTACTTTAAGTGGTGAGCAACCCCTAATTATTGGACACCGCGGTACGCCAGGCTATTTGCCTGAGCATACGATTGAAAGTTACGCTAACGCCATAAAAATGGGTGCTGATTTCATTGAACCTGATTTGGTGATGACAAATGATGGTTTTCTAGTAGTGCGGCATGAGCCTATGTTGTCTGGTACGACTAATGTTTCTGAGATTCCTGAATTTGCGGCAAAAAAAACAACCAAAAATCTAGATGGTAAAGCAGTTACAGATTGGTTTGTGTCTGATTTTACGTTAGTAGAAATAAAGCAGTTGCGAGCAAAACAGGCTTTCGCCGAAAGGCCGCAACAATACAACAATCAATATGCAATAGTGACTTTTGGAGAAGTGATTGCTTTGGCAAAACAAAAATCAAAAGAACTAGGACGCACCATCGGGATTTACCCCGAAACAAAGCATCCTTCTTTTCATGAAGCGCAAAATTTACACATTACCGATAAATTATTAGAAGAATTAACAGCTGCTGGCTGGAATAATCAAGAGGCACCTGTTTTTGTACAATCTTTTGAGGTTACAAACTTGCAATACATTCGGTCTAAATCTACCGTAAAAACCATCCAGTTATTGAGTTGTTATGATGTGGCGCTAAACGGGGATTTGATTTTCACCGTTCCTGAAGGCGAATTTATTTCTGACGGAATGCCTTATGATTGGTATTTAAAAGGCAATAAACGAGACTTTGGTTTTTTTAGAACAGCAGCCGGATTAGATTTTGCTAAAACGTATGCAACTGGAATTTCTCCATGGAAACCCTTTATTATTCCGTACAAAGGAATGGATGCAGATAAGGATGGGAAGGCAGACGATGTCAATAAGGATGGAAAAGTAGATGAAGCAGATAAAACAGCTTTGTCACCTACAAACTTAATATCAGAAGCGCATAAAAGAGGATTGCAAGTACATACCTATACTTTTAGAAACGAAAGCCACCGTTTGCTCAGCGATTACAATAATGACCCAATTTTAGAATACCAAGCTTTTTATAAATTAGGAATCGATGGAGTTTTCTCTGACTTTACTGATACAGCGGTAAAAGCAAGAAATAGAAACTTTTAGCTAAAAAAATAGACTGCCAATTGACAGTCTATTCTAAGAATATTAATTTTCTGCAGCTTCTTTCATTTTTTCGCCTGCAGCACTCATTTTTTCAGCGCCTTTTTTTAGAGATTCACCCATTTTTACTTTGGTTGAGTCCACTGCTGCATCAACTTTAACGGCTGCTGTGTCTACTGCGTCACCCATTTCTGTTCCTATTGCATCAGTAGCTTCACCCACTTGATCTTTAGTTTCCTGCTTACAAGAAACTAATGTTAAAGTTGCAACAACTGCTAATCCTAAAAGTGTTTTTTTCATGTTTGTGTATTTTATAAATTATTGATTGGAGTGTATTCATTCCTTGTATAAAGATAAATGAAAAATCCCCACAAATTTTCGTTGTGAGGATTATTTTTATCTTTGAAACTGAATACTAAAAACTGCGACTGAATACTAATTATGCATTTGCAGTGACTGCTTCTCTGTCAATTTTTCCAATCAATCCAGCTAATACTTTTCCTGGGCCAACTTCAGTAAACAAAGTCGCACCATCAGCAATCATTTGCTGTACAGATTGTGTCCATTTTACAGGAGCTGTCAATTGGATAATTAGGTTTTTCTTAATCTCTTCTGGAGAGGATACTGCAGTTGCCGTTACATTTTGATATACTGGGCAAATAGGAGTCGAGAACGTAGTCGCTTCAATCGCTGCTGCTAGTTCTTCTCTTGCTGGTTCCATCATTGGTGAGTGAAATGCACCACCTACCGGTAATAACAAAGCGCGTTTTGCACCTGCTTCTTTCATAGCAACACAAGCCGCTTCAACAGCTGTAGTTTCTCCTGAAATTACTAATTGTCCAGGGCAGTTGTAGTTTGCAGCTACTACAACACCGTCTATAGAAGCACATACTTCTTCTACAATAGTGTCAGCAAGTCCTAAAACGGCCGCCATTGTGGAAGGTGTTATTTCGCACGCTTTTTGCATTGCAAGAGCACGTTGCGAAACTAATTTCAATCCGTCTTCAAACGATAAAGCGCCATTAGCAACTAATGCCGAAAATTCTCCTAATGAATGTCCCGCTACCATTTCTGGTTTGAAATCATCACCTAAAGTTTTAGCTAAAATCACCGAATGTAAAAATACCGCTGGTTGCGTTACTTTGGTTTCTTTCAATTCTTCGGCAGTACCTTCAAACATGATGTCTGTGATGCGGAAACCTAATATTTCGTTTGCTTTTTCAAATAAGTCCTTTGCTAATGCAGAGCTTTCGTATAAGTCTTTACCCATTCCTGTGAATTGCGCGCCTTGACCTGGAAATACATATGCTTTCATAAAAAGTTGTTTAAAGTTTAAGGTTTCAAGTTTATCTGATGATTGAAATAAAACCGTCTGCAAAAATACTATTTTTTTTAGGAGCAGCAACTTTTGTTCTTCTAATCAACAGTCGTCCTGCTGTGCGCTACAATCTTTTTATCCTGTCTCGTTTTAAAACGAGACAGGATAAAAAGGATTTTCACTTCCATCAGGGCTAGAGAGAAACAGTAGGGTTTTCAATAAATAAAAAAAGCGTTGTGCTTATAACAACACTTTTGTCTATAAAATTGGAATAAATCCTAGGTATGTAGTTGTCAATTACAATTCGATGGAATTGATGATTTCTAATAACTGATTGTTTAAATCGACATTAGTGATTCCATTCTTTGCATCAAAATTTTCATTGAAGCTCGGTAACGAGAAGCTTCCTTTGACTACAGCACCTTGAAAAGGAAAACGATTTTTTGCAATTTCTAAAACAGAACTTCCTCCTCTTGGCCCAGGTGATGTGGCTAATATTAGTGTTTGTTTTTCTTGAAATGTTTTAGCGTGAATTCTCGAAATCCAGTCAAAAATATTTTTAAAAGCAGTAGAATAGGCACCGTTATGTTCAGCAAAAGAGATCACAAGTAAGTCTGCAGTTCCTAATTTAGCATAAAAATCAGTGGCTAATGTTGGAATTCCAGTTGCTGTTTCTTTGTCTGTTGAGAAAATTGGCATTTCATAATCATTCAAGTCTAAAACTTCTACTGACGCATTTTCAAATTGTCCGGCAGCATAAGTTGCTAATTGTTTATTGATAGAGTCTGTACTGGATGAAGCACCAAAAGCGATAATTTTTTTCATTTTTATTTATTTTTAAAATAGGTTAATGCACCCGAAGGGCATTTATTTACGGTATCTATAATTTTTTCCGTCGAAGAAGCATCAATTTTTATCCAAGGCTTTTCTTTGGGTTGGAACACTTCAGGATTGTTGCGAACACAGTTTCCTGAATGAATGCATTTGGCAGATTGCCATACCACGGTAACTTCACCATTGGTATATTTCTTTTTAATGTCTTTAGCGTCCATAATTATAGCATTGTGTTAATTACAATATTATTTTTTAATAGTTTTGACACCGGACATTTTTCGGCAATAATTAATAATCGCTTCTTTATGTCGTCTTCAATTTCTGCTGGAAAACTAATTGATCTCGAAATTGTTGTAGTGAGTTCAGGATCGCTTTCTTGGTAAAAATTCAAAGAAATGTTTATTTCAGGAATATCCCATCCTTTTCGATCAATATACATTCTCAAAGTAGAGAGCGTACACGCGGCCAAAGAGGCTAGGAGTGTAGAAAAAGGATCTGGGCCAAGGTCTTTTCCTTCAATACTCTCTGGTTCATCCATAATAAGTTGGCCGTTTCTCCAAGTGATAGTACACAAATACTTTTGAGTGCCTATGTGTCCCGTAATATCTTTTTGTAATACATTTTCCATACTTTAATTTTTAAAATTGGGCCTTTCGGGCTAGATTACAAAACGTCTTTGTATTCAGGGGTTTTGTCAAAAAAGCTCTTCGCAAATGGACATAAGGGCAGAATTGTAATTCCATTTTCTCGGGCAAATTCAACTGCTTTCAGAATCATTTTCTTTCCAAAACCTTTGCCGTTGTTCCCCGGATTTACTTCAGTGTGGTTAATGATAATTTGAGTTGCACCCGCAAAGACAAATGTCATTTTTGCTTCGGTTTTATTATCTACTTTAAAATAAAACGTCCCCTTTTGATTATTGTGTTCTAATTCTATTGTTTCAGCCATAATTGGATTTTTATTAGTGTTTCATTGGGATTTCCATTAATAAAAACTCAGCATCTGAAGTTGCTTCAATATCCAGAGCAGTAACATCCCAAATTCCGAAGCCATCTCTAGTTTCTAATTCTTGTCCGTTAATCGTTAGGTTCCCAGAAAGTATAAATGCATAAACGCCATTGCCTTCTTTTTTTAAATCGTAAGTTGCTGTTACTCCTTTATCGAATTTACCCAAATGAAACCAAGCATCCTGATGAATCCAAACGCCTTCATCTTCTGCGTTTGGCGAAAGAATTTGTTGTAGTTTGTTTTTTCTTTCTTCGGGGTTTAAAGTGACTTGTTGGTATCTCGGTTCTACGTCTCTTTTATTTGGGAAAACCCAAATTTGCAACAATTTCGTTCTTTGGTCTTCGTTTGGATTGAATTCGCTATGCTTTACTCCAGTTCCGGCACTCATGACTTGTACGTCACCATTTTTGATAATTTCCGTATTTCCCATGCTGTCTTTGTGAGCCAAATCTCCTTCCAGCGGAATGGTGATAATTTCCATGTTATCATGTGGATGCGTACCAAAACCCATTCCGGCAGCAACGGTATCATCATTCAATACGCGCAAAGCGCCAAATTGAACTCTTTCTGGATTGTACCAGCTGGCAAAACTAAAACTATGATACGCATTCAACCAGCCGTGATCTGCGTGTCCTCTTGTATCTGCTTTATGTAAAACTGTAGTTGACATGTTGAAATTATTTAATGATTATTATAATGCAAATTTACAACCATTGAATGAAGAGGGCACTTAATGTAGATTAAGAAAGTACTCAGTGATCAGTTTATAGTTTTTTAGTATTCAGTTTGGTTTGGTGCATATTTTTTAAATCGTAATTTATTTCGGGATTTTTGATCGTTGAGACAATTCTAATCACTAATTCAAACTGATCACTGTCTACTACTTTCTGAGTAACTTCGATTTCATCTTACTAAAAAATTCTGGTGTAACACCAATATAAGAAGCAATTTGTTTTTGAGGTATTTTTTGAAGTAGCGTAGGATATTTTCTGCGAAATTTTTCAAAGCGTTCTTCTGCGGATAAACTTAAATTATCCATAAGCCGTTCTTGGTTTGCAACCAAGGAATTTTCGGTTAGAATTCTAAAAAAACGTTCCAGTTTTGGTATCGCTGCATAGAGATACTCTTGATTTTCTTTGGAAAGTGTAACAATTTCGGCATCTTCTAAAACTTCGATAAAAAGATTGCCTGGCTTTTGCGAAATTAAGCTGTACATGTCACCAATCCACCAACCTTCACAGGCGAAACTTAAAACATATTCGACGATATTATCATTGATATTGAAACTTCTTAAGATCCCCGAATTAATGAAATAGGAATGTTTGCAAATTTGTCCAGAATTCAATAAAATAGTTTTAGCTTTAAAAGTATGCGTTTCAGTTTTAGATAGAAACAATAGTTGTTCTTCTGGAGTAAGTGAAATGTGTTTGCTAATATTTTGAATGATTAGTGACACTATTTCTGCGGTGTTTTCTTTTCCTCAGGAAGTAATTTGAATGATGAAACTACAAAACGATTGTTTTTTATTTCACCTACAACTGCTGCTTTTCTAATAGCGGCGCAAAAGCCATCGCTGGCATGAGCATCACCATGAGAATCGAGGCTAGTACCATCTACAAAATACGATTTTCCGTCTATGCGTACTGCTAATTCGCAACCGTACCCTTCCATTGCAAACTGGCATTGTCCACAGGCAGCCTCTACTATTTGAGATTTTGATTGTTCTTTTTTATCCTGAGCGTTCGTTGCAACTGTGATAAATAAAAATGTTGCTAGTACTATTTTTTTCATAATTACGAATTTACTTTTACTAAGGTAGCTGCTTTTTTTGCTTTTTCCACAATTTCTTCGATAGGAGTTTCTAAAGTGTCATTGACTAGTGCAATTCCCATTCTTCGGTACGGTCTTGAAGTGGGTTTACCAAAGATTCTGAAATCGGTTTTAGGGAGAGACGCGATTTTTTCTATTCCCGAAAAACTTGGATTTGCGGAGTTTTCAGAAGCCGCAATTACGGCACTGGCCCCCGCTTTTTCTAAGGTAATTTCAAATATAGGCAGACTTAAAATAGCGCGCAAATGCAGTTCAAACTCGTTAAAGTTTTGTGTTCCAGCCAAAGTTACCATTCCGGTATCATGTGGGCGAGGGGAGAGTTCTGAGAAATAAACACCATCATCAGCAAGGAAAAATTCGACTCCGAAAAGTCCGGCGCCGCCAAGGGCTTCGGTCACTTTTTCGGCCATGTCTTGTGCTTCGTATAATTCTTTGTCTGAAATTCGGGCAGGTTGCCAGCTTTCCTGATAATCGCCTCGCTCTTGTCGGTGACCAATAGGCGCACAAAATAAAGTAGGATTGTTATTTTGAACAACGGTCAACAATGTAATCTCCGAATTGAATTTGACAAAGGCTTCTACAATCACTTCCA
The DNA here is from genome assembly GCF_058725285.1 of Flavobacterium sp. DW-iso2. Lineage (NCBI taxonomy): Bacteria > Pseudomonadati > Bacteroidota > Flavobacteriia > Flavobacteriales > Flavobacteriaceae > Flavobacterium > Flavobacterium sp. DW-iso2. Next base: position 237,284 of record NZ_JBZXDY010000002.1, read on the forward strand.
CGACATCACCGCGAGAACCTTCTACGGCATAATTCCATGCTTTCTCGATATCGGCTGCTGTTTTTATGGTTGATTGTCCTTTTCCTGACGAACTCATTAATGGTTTTACTACGCAAGGCATTCCCACGGCTTCAACTCCTTTTCGTAATTCATCGGCAGTGGTGGCGTATCGATAAGCGGCCGTTTTTAGACCTAATTCTTTGGCAGCCAAATCACGGATTGCTTTTCTATTCATCGTAAAGTTTGCCGCTTTTGCAGAGGGAACCACGGTAATGCCTTGCTTTTCGTAATCATAAAAGCGTTCGGTACGAATGGCTTCTATTTCAGGGACAATAAAATCAGGTTTGTGTTTGGCTACAATACGATCTAAAGCTTCTCCATCAAGCATGTTGATGACTTCAAAACGATGAGCCACTTGCATAGCAGGAGCGTTTTCATAACTGTCTACCGCAATTATGGTTTGGCCGATGCGTTGTGCGGCAATTGTAAATTCTTTTCCTAATTCGCCTGAGCCTAGAAGTAGTATTTTCATGTTTTATGTTTTTCGTAGGGGCAGGTCGCGACCTGCCCCTACATATTATTGTCTGGACGTGATGTTTTCCGCGTGAGGGATTGCTTCGCCAGTTCGCTATCGCTCGTGTGTAGTGGAAATCCTTTTATCATGTAGCGCTAGCGGAATGAATAAAAGATTGCAACGTATAGCCCGACCTCGTTGAAGAAAAAGCCTTCTTTTTTTTTAACGAGGTCACGCCCTAAAACAAAAATAGTTTAAAATTCAAAGTTATGAAACTCTGAACCTTAAACTATTTTAAAAAATGGAAGGGTTTGTTACTTATGAAACCGCTTCTTTGATTCGTTTTAAAGCTTCTGTCAAAATATCTTCGCTTGTTGCATAAGAGAAACGGATACAATCCGGGTTACCAAATGCGTCGCCAGTTACGGTTGCCACATTAGCTTGGCCTAAAAGATACATAGAAAAGTCATTAGCGTCTTTGATTAAAGTTCCTCTTAATGTTTTGCCAAAGAACGAAGATACGTCTGGGAATACATAAAAAGCACCTTCTGGCACATTGATTTTTATCCCTGGAATTTCTTTCAATAAACCAACAACTAAATCTCTACGGCTGTGGAAAGCTTGAACCATTTCGTTTAATACTGATGGATCAGCATCTACAGCAGTAATAGTAGCACGTTGTGCAATACTGTTTGCGCCACTTGTTACTTGTCCTTGTATTTTTGTACAGGCCTTAGCGATAAATTCTGGACCTCCAATATAACCAATTCTCCATCCTGTCATTGCAAATGCTTTTGCAACTCCGTTTACGGTAACTGTTTTTTCTAACATTCCAGGGATAGATGCAATACTGCAAAAAGTCCCTGAGAAATTGATGTGCTCGTAGATTTCATCTGCAACCACAATGATGTTAGGGTATTTTTCTAATACTTTAGCTAATGCTGTTAGTTCTTCTCTGTTGTAAACAGAACCACTTGGATTACAAGGAGAACTGAACCACATCATTTTTGTTTTTGGCGTGATAGCTGCTTCTAATTGTGCTGGTGTGATTTTAAAATCGCTTTCAATAGAAGTAGGAACTTCAACTGGAACCCCACCTGATAATTTTACGATTTCGAAATAAGAAACCCAGTAAGGTGCGGGTAAAATTACTTCGTCACCATCGTTTAACATTACTTGTGCGATGTTGTATAACGATTGTTTTGCTCCTGTCGAAACTACAATTTGTGATGGTTTATAATCTAAATCATTGTCTCTTTTGAATTTTCTGCAAATAGCTTCTTTCAATTCAACATATCCATCTACAGGAGAGTAGGTGCTATAATTTTCGTCGATCGCTTTTTTAGCCGCTTCTTTGATAAAGTCTGGAGTATTGAAATCAGGTTCTCCTAAACTTAAACTGATAATGTCTTTTCCTTGTGCTTTTAGTTCTCTAGCCAAAGCTGCCATTGCTAATGTTTGTGATGTAGCAAGGTTGTTAATTCTGTCTGAAAGTAAGTGATTCATTAAAAAAAGTGTTGCTGGCCCTAATTTGTTAATAGAAAATAAGGGAGGTTAATTATTTATTTTTGTAGAATGTCAATGCATCTCTACATTGCTGGTTTCATTCCTAACTGTTTCAAATGTTTGAAATGAGCAATAACGGCACTTCGCATTGTTTTGTATTCATAATAGGGTAAATTGCATTCTTCTGCCGTTTCCTTAACGATTTTCGCAATATTTCCATAATGTATATGGCTGATATTTGGGAAAATATGATGTTCAATTTGGTGATTCAAGCCACCAGTATACCAGTTTACTATTTTGTTTTTTGGAGCAAAATTAGTCGTAGTAAATAGTTGGTGAATCGCCCAGGTGTTGCCCATTTCTCCTAATTCATTAGGAGAAGGATTCTCTGTCTCTTCGACCACGTGTGCCAATTGAAATACGATACTTAAAATTAATCCTGCAGTATAGTGCATGATAAAGAAACCGATCAATACTTTCCACCAAGCGATACCAATAACGATAGGTAATACAATCCAAACGGAAACGTAAATAACTTTAGTGATTATCAAAGTCGTCCAAAGTATTTTTGGACTTTTAGCTTCACCGTAGGATAATTTTCTTTTTAGGTAGTTTTTCATTTGCTTAAAATCGGTTGTGATAGCCCAATTGAAAGTTAATAAACCATATAAAAACACAGAATAATATTGTTGAAAGCGATGGAAAGAATGCCATTTTGCATCTTTTGTAAATCGTATGATACGTCCAGCATCCAGATCTTCATCATGGCCAGGGATATTCGTGTAAGTGTGGTGCAATACATTATGTTGTACTTGCCAGTTATGTACGTTTCCGGCAAGAATGTATATGGTACCGCCCATGAATTTGTTTACCCAGTTTTTATTAGAATACGAACCATGATTTCCATCATGCATTACATTCATACCTACTCCAGCCATACCTATACCCATAACGATTGTCAGCAGAAGGTGAGCCCAGAAAGGCATATCAAGAGTTAGAATTAAAAAGTAAGGCGCAAGAAAAACGGTTATCAAAATAACGGTTTTCAAATGGAGTTTCCAGTTTCCGGTTTTCTTGATATTATTTTCCTTGAAGTAATTGTTTACGCGAGAGTTAAGTGTTCTAAAGAACTTTAATTTATCTTGCTTTGCAAATGTAGGAGGTGTTTTGGTCATATAAAAATGTAATAAGTTCCAAAGATAATTATTATAAATTTTAAGTATGCCAAATTGAGTTAAATATTTCAGAGTTAAAAACAGTACTTTTGTTAAAAAATTTGAACGATGGACGAGATTCTTAAGTATTTTCCTAATTTGACTGATGTCCAAAAGGAGCAATTCAAAAAATTAGACTTTTTATATCACGATTGGAACGAAAAAATAAATGTTATTTCGAGAAAAGATATTGACGCTTTATATACAAAGCATATTTTGCATTCGTTGGGGATTGCAAAAATCATAGATTTTGTGCCAGGTACGTATGTTCTTGACGTGGGAACTGGTGGTGGATTTCCTGGAATTCCATTAGCGATTCTTTTTCCAGAAACACGTTTTCATCTGATTGATATTATAGCGAAGAAAATCAAAGTAGTTCAGGCTGTAGTTGATGCATTAGGACTTGAAAATGTTAAGGCAGATCAGTTAAGAGCAGAATTAGTGAAAGGTGATTTTGATTTTATTGTAAGTCGCGCCGTAACTAATATGCCTGATTTTGTGTCTTGGATAAAAGACAAAGTCAAAAAGAAAAGCAAGCATGAGCTGAAAAATGGTATTCTTTATCTAAAAGGGGGTGATTTAACAGAAGAATTAAAAGACTTCCCAAAAGCAACACAATATGATTTAGCTGATTTCTTCGAAGATCAATTCTTTGAAACGAAGAAAGTGGTACATGTACCGTTGAAGTTTACGAGTTAGGGAATTTAATAGAAGCAAGAAAGCCGAACCAGAATTTAATTTTGGTTCGGCTTTTTTGTTTCTAGTCCTTTGCTTTAAATTTCTTTTAAATAGTCCTGCCAAATTTCCTTATAACTGCTTCCTACTGGTATTTCAATGGTGTTTATTTCCACTTCGTTCTTAGTGTATGCCGCTATTTTCTTGGTATGAATAATATAGGAGCGGTGAATCCGTATAAAGTCAGGATTTAACAATTTTTCGAAAGCGGAGATGTTGTATTTAATATGATGTGAAATACTGTTTTCAAGATGGATCGTGACATAATCTTTCAAACTCTCAATGTATAAAATGGCATCAAAGACAATTTTGATATTTTTATTTCCACTGGACACAAAAATGTGGTTTTCGTTGCTTGGTTTTTCTATGATTTTTTGGTTTTGTAATTGCTTGAATTTTTCAATCGAAACAAAAAACCGATCAAAGGTAATGGGTTTTAAAAGATAGTCAATCACATTGAGTTCGTAACCTTCTAATGCGTATTCGCGGAAAGCAGTGGTGAATATTGCTTTAGGTGGGTTTTTGAGTTTTTTTAGAAAATCATTCCCTTTAAGTAAAGGCATTTCAATGTCGAGAAACATCAGGTCTATGGTGTTTGTTTCTAAAAAAACATAGGCTTTGAGTGCGTTTTCAAAAGAAGCTATCAATTCGAAGTTGTCGAAATGTGCCAGATGGGTTTCAATCAATTCTCTTGCCAATGGTTCGTCGTCTATAATGATACATTTGTATTTCATTCGAAAAAGAATAGGTGTTTTGAAATTTTTAAAAATCTAATTTAGCGGTTTTGAGTTGTCTTTTGTTATTCTTTCTAAAACTTCTTTGCTGTTTTTATTTTCAGGGTTTAGTTCGACAGACTTTTTATACATCGAAATTGCTTCTTCTTTTTTGTCTGTTTTTAGCAAAGCTTCCCCATAACTGTCATAAGCGTTTGAACTATTTGGATTTAATGTTATGTTAAGTTTAAAAACTTCTGCAGCTTTTTGATTTTCATTCTTTCTCAATAAGTCATAACCCCAAGTATTCAAATCATCTTCAGAATGATTGAAAGTCAAATCTGCACCTTTTTCGTCATTACTGGCTTGCATATTATATTGTATGATTCGTTCCTGAATTTCTGTTTTTTGCTTAGAAGTGTTGGCATAAATTTTTGAAATTGCAGTTATTACTAATGGTGGATTGTCCATCCAAATGCCGTGATGGCAAGCCTGAGCTGTAATGCCGGTAACGTTAGGATTATTTTCTACATATTTTTTATGACACTCTTTCCAACGTGCAATTAGTTCTGCTGTTTTTTCAGAGGGTAATTCGCTAACAAAATCAACGACAGGAATGTTTTGCGGAATAGAAATTTTACTCATTATTTTCACGGTTTCAAGAATAGTAGCAGACATAAAGTAAGTGCCTTTATTATTCTTTTTCCAGTTTGCTACAAGTTCATCACTTTGTGCCGCGACTATTTTTTCGATATGACCATCTTCATAAAAGTTGTGGTTGACATCGATCAGCACAACTCCTCTAACTAATTTAGGATGTCTTGAAGCATAAAGTGCCGAAAGATAGCCACCATAAGAATGAGAAACTAATACGATTTCTTTGTCGTAACCCAATTTTTGTAACCCGATTTCAAGATCTTCAATACTGCTTATGATACCGTGTTTAGATTCATCAGTTTGTAATGTATCAATAGTACTTTTGCCATAACCAGCTCTGTCGTATGTTATCAGAGTCGTATTTGTTATTTTAGAAGTTTGGTCTAATAATGAATTCCAAACAGCACCGCTATTTCCTCCTCCAGCATCAAATAGTATTGGTATTCCTTTACCTTTTACAATCTTGAAATGGATTTTGTGGTTGCCAACATCTACTAAGGTGTCAATGGTTTTGGATTGGCTATTCGCCGCGATAAAAGTGCTGAAAAATAAAATGCTAATTAAAAATTTGTGTTTCATAGATTCGTTTGATGAATGATTTTTTGAAAAGAAATTGATTTAAAATGCTAAAGATTAAGGCAAAGTTTAACAATGTATTTTGTTTGTGTTTCTTCTATTTCTAATCGATGGTTTTTTGGATATAATAAATCCAATTGTTTCCGAACGTTTTCGAGACCGATTTGTGATTTGTCTGATCTTCTCGCCGTTTCGTTTTGGGGTTTTGTATTTTCGATGCTAAAAATAATTTGCTGTTTTTTAGTTTCTAAATTCATGCGAATTACTGCTTTCTCGGTTTCATTGATCACACCGTGTTTGAATGCATTTTCTACAAAAGTCAACAGAATTAGCGGCGAAATTTTGCTGTCTTCGTGGATGTCTTTGGTAAACGAAATGTCTAGCCTGTTTTCGTTATAGCGTAATTTTTCTAATGAAATGTAGTTTTCCAATAAGTTGATCTCCTTTTTTATACAAACAAAATCATCATTGCAACGGTATAATACAAAATCCAGAATCTCAGATAATTTTGCAATTACTTCAGGCGCTTTTTCATCTTTTTTTAAAGTCAGTGTGTATAAATTATTTAAGGTATTAAAAAGAAAATGAGGGTTTAGTTGATTTTTTAGAAACTTCAATTCCATTGATTTTTTCTCTTCCTCCAGTTTTAAAAGACGTTGTTGCTTGCGATTAAAACTGATAAATCCTAAGATTATAATTGGATACGTAATAAAAGAAAATTCTCTGAATATTAATTTAAAAGAAGTCAGTCTTTCAGAAACTGACATTTTATGCCCAAGCCAGCCATCAAAGAAACTAGGGAATTTTGGTTCGAGATAGTAATATTTAAAAGTCATTAAAATCCCAAAAACAAGATAAAGCCAACCTGTTGCACAAATAATAAAAAACAGATATTTCTTTTTGTTAAGTGTTTGAGGAATAATCCAATAAATCAATCCGTAGGCGGCGGTTGCCTGTGCTAAAATCTTCCAGGCATAAACAAAAGTAAAATTATAATAACTTTCATCTTCAGACTTACCAGAAATGTATAAAAGCAAAAAGGAAATCCAATATACACAATGCATAAGGACTCTTTTAATGTCAAGGTTTTTAAAAAAAATCATATTCTGTTTTAAGTGGTGCCAAGGTAATAAAATATAGAAACGAGCTTCATTTGTTAGGACAAATAATAGCATTTAGCTTCTGAAAATAACCTTTTGGCATACGAATGCATTATTCTCTTAAAATTTGTTATTTGAATGCTAAAACAGTGTCTCTATTTGCGCATAAAATAGGCGAATTGTTCTGAGGTTATATTCGCTAAAAATAAATAAATGATGATCAAACTTATTGTGTTATTAGTTTTATTTCTAGAAAAAGAGATAAAACGAAACTTATTTTAAAAAATTAAAAACCATAAACTAAATGAAAGCAATGATTAAAAATGTAATGAGTACTGTGCTATTTATTAGCGCCTCATGTTTGTTTTCGCAAGAAGTCAAACAAGAAATTAGTTATAGTCCTATTTCGAAATCTGTAAAACCAACGCTTTTTGCTGATTTAGGAGAAACATGTACCACGCCAGACGGAATGGCCTTGGATAAAAAAGGAAATTTGTTTTTATCGATTACAAACCCCACTTCCTTTGAGGTTAACGGAGCTAAGATTTTAACTTTCGATAAAAACGACAAGCCAGTCACTTGGTTTGATCAATTACCGCTGCATCCTGAAACAAAAAGAGTTCATCCGATGGGAATGGAGTTTGGGCCGGATGGGAATTTGTATGTGGTAGACAATCAGTGTTTTGCAAGAAAAACGGATGCTTCGAGATTAATAAGAATTATTGTGAAAGAAGGAAAGCCTGTTAACGCTGAAGTTTTGGTTGAAGGATTCAATTTTTCAGATGGACTCCGCTGGTCTAAAAACCGTATTTATATTACAGATGCTTCGTTCAAAAATAGTATAGAAAGTGGTATTTATAGTTTTTCGCTAGAGGAACTAAATAAAAACAAGATTGTCTTAGATGCATCAAACAAACAAAAATATCTGATTAGTACTTTTACTTTGAAACCTGGAACCGATAAACATTCACTTGGAATTGACGGCATTGCATTTGACAAAAAAGGAAATTTATATGGAGGGAGTTTTGGCGATGGCGTGATTACTAAGATTGAGTTTTTTAAAGATGGTAAAGTAAAATCTAAAAAAGTGGTTTTCGATTCGGATCAATTAAAATGCAGTGACGGTTTTTTTTACGACAAGAAAAGGAATTCCATTTTCATAGCCAATTATGACAATAACAGCGTTCATCAGCTGGATTTAAATACAAATACCATCTCTTTGATTTGGGAAAACGGCAACAATGATGGCGCCGATGGACAATTGGATAGTCCTTGTGAAACTATCATTTATAAAGGGAAGTTACTAGTGGTAAATTATGATACTTTTAAAGGACCAAAGAATACGGAGATTGATACTTTTCATACTATATCTAGTTTCGAGTTGGAAGACTAAAATTGTAGCATTGTACTCGTTTTTGTTTTCGAAAATTAATAGATTATATTGTGTTTAACTCTAGGGTTCGGCAATTATAGTAATAAGCATAAGCTTAAATGAAAACTCAAATATCTTAAAACTAAACAGAACTGAAGATTTACAGAAAGTCAAGACTACTTCTAATGATGTCTCAAAAGAACTCAATACAATTTACGATATTAAAAAACCCACAAGATTTCAAGTTAATTTGAATCTTGTGGGTTTTTATATTTGACGTACTTCGTAAACTAACTTGGTACTTAAAAAACTATTCTCCCAAAAATGGGTATCTGTAATCAACTGGAGTTACAAAAGTTTCTTTAATAGTTCTAGGTGAAGCCCAACGCAATAAGTTCAATGGTGAACCTGCTTTGTCATTCGTTCCAGAAGCTCTTGCCCCACCAAAAGGTTGTTGTCCTACAACAGCACCTGTTGGTTTATCATTGATATAGAAGTTACCAGCGGCGTTTTGTAATTTTACAGTTGCTACTTCAATAGCATAACGATCTTGACTGAAAACAGCTCCTGTTAATGCATATGGTGAAGTAGCGTCAAGCAATTCTAATGTTTCTTCCCATTTAGCATCTTCGTAAACAAAAATAGTCATTACTGGTCCGAATAATTCAGTTTCCATTGTGGAGTAATGAGGGTTTGTTGTAACGATAACTGTAGGCTCAATAAAGTACCCTACTGATTTGTCGTAGTTTCCTCCAACGATGATTTCAGCGTCAGTATCTTTTTTAGCTTGGTCAATAAAACTAACTAGTTTATCAAATGAACCTTCGTGAATCACTGCAGTAATAAAATTACCAAAGTCTTCAGGAGATCCCATTTTCATTGATTTTACATCAGTAATAATTTGCTCTTTTACCGCTGGCCAAAGGCTTTGTGGAACATAAGATCGGGAAGCTGCTGAACATTTTTGACCTTGAAATTCGAACGCACCACGCACAATTCCTGTAGAAACTTGTTTTGGGTTAGCGCTAGAGTGAGCGATAATAAAATCTTTTCCTCCAGTTTCTCCTACGATTCTTGGGTATGTTTTATAGTGATGGATGTTTGTTCCTATTTTAGCCCAGATATCTTTAAATACATGAGTTGATCCTGTAAAGTGCAATCCGGCAAAATCACGACTTGCCAAAACAGTGTCAGTAATCATTTGAGCATCTCCAAAAACCACATTGATAACTCCATCAGGAACACCTGCTTCTTTGAATACTTCAATAATAATTTGTGCTGAGAATACTTGGCTATCACTTGGTTTCCAAATTACAACGTTACCCATCATCGCTGCACTTGCAGGAAGATTAGCAGCAATTGCTGTAAAGTTAAATGGAGTGATCGCATATACAAATCCTTCAAGAGGTCTGTACTCTAAACGGTTCCACATATCTGAAGTAGACGTTGGTTGATCACCATAAATTTGTGTCATGAATTCTACGTTAAAACGTAAAAAATCAATTAGCTCACAAGAAGCGTCAATTTCTGCTTGGTGTACATTTTTAGATTGTGCAATCATTGTTGCAGCATTTATTCTAGCTCTGTAAGGCCCTGCGATCAATTCAGCTGCTTTTAAGAAAATAGCTGCGCGTTGTTCCCAAGCCATATTAGCCCATGCAGTTCTAGATTCCAATGCATTTGCAATGGCTTTCTCAACATGCGATTTTTCAGCAAGATGATAAGTCCCTACGATATGTTTATGGTCGTGTGGTGCCGACATGTTTTTAGTGTTTCCAGTTCTAATTTCTTCGCTTCCAATATATAGAGGTACGTCAATTTTAGAATTCCACATTTTAGTATAAGCTGCTTGAACGGCTGCTTTTTCAGGTGAATTTGGTGCATACCCTTTTACTGGTTCGTTTACCGCTTTTGGTACGTGAAAAAATCCTTTTAGCATGATATTGTAATTTGTTAATCTGTTAGTTTACAGATAAGATTAGACAATTGAATAAATATATTATTCGAAATATTACGAATAATTTATTTCACAACAAAAGTACAAAGGATAATTTAAAAATATGGTAAATAAAGGATAAGAAAGAGAAATATATTCAGCAGAGCAAAGATTAATTCAATGCAAACGGAGCACATAATTTAAATGTGGGTATAAAAACTTTAAAGTTTTTTGTACTCGTGAAGTTAATCATATTAAAGTAACCTTTCATAGCGCCATAAGGAGAAGATAAAAGACATCCAGAACTATAAGTATGAAGTTCACCAGGTTTTAAAACTGGTTTTTTTCCAATAATCCCTTCACCGTCAACTACTTCGATATTGTTTAAAGAATCATAAATTTCCCAATGACGAGAAGTTAGTTGAACAGAATCTTTACTATGGTTCTCTATTGTTACCTGATAACTAAAGGCAAAGTGGATCTTATAGTTCTTGAAGTATGTGCCTTCAAAACTAGTCAATACCGAAATTTTTATTCCTCTTGTTATTTGAGATACCATTATAAAATAGTAGTTAAGTGTCTATTAGATAACAAATTTACAAAATTTTGACTTTGTATCGAGGCTTTTCGAACTATTTTTTTAATTGATGATGTTTAAGGAGTTAGCGTTTCCTTTTCCAACTACTCTGTCATATCGATCTGTATTTTCGCGATAGTAGACTAAAATTGAATAATCATTTTCAGTTTGATAAAAATTGCCGTCTATTGCGTTTTCATTATCGATAGCTCCTTTACGGTCAACAACTACGTATTCAAAATTTGTAAATCCTTGTTTTATCAAAAGGGCTTTTTCATAAATCCCTTTTTTTGGATTATAATCCATCTTGAATTCAGGAGTCAGACTGTAATTATTAAACATCCCGTTAATGTAGATTTCGTTGTCGTTATTAAAAGCAGGAGCAGAGAGGCTAAAATAAACCCAAGCGTAATCAGCTTCAATGGCACTATTAGCAGCGTTTAAATTGCGAACGACAAAATTACCATTTACATCTTCGTAAACGGAATAAGGGAAATTTGCACGAGCATTATTTGTGTATAAAGAGGAATTATAGATTTCTGTACTTGAATCAACTCGTGATATGTTATTATTGGCGGCTCTAACATCTTTATTTTCAAAATACAAAAATTCATTGCCTGCCCAGTATTGAGTTTCAGTATCGTATTTGTATATTAAATCATTACCAATAGTGTATTGCGGTGGAATATTTTTTATTTCACTATTGAACTTTCCATTTTGTAGCAATACCACTTTTACATTTTTTAAAGGGTTTTGAAAAGTAATGGTATTCGATTTTATAGAAAAATCTAGGTTCTGTTTGTATTCTAAATTGCTTACCGTTCTTGCTCGTTTTACTTGAATGGGAACCGTGACCAAGTCTTCATACAAAATGAATTTTCTTGTAAACACAACTTCTTTATCGTTGTTTAAAATTTTCAGGATGTAATTCCCACTCAAACGTAGCTGTTGTGTAAATTGGTTTGGGATAGATAAGGTATAATGCGAATAAATCTGTAACGTATTAAAGGAGTTGGTGTAATTCTGAATTCTTTGGTTGTCAAAACCTTGCAAGTATTCGTTTTTAGGGATTTCAGAATGTTTCCAGTTGTAGTCACAATGAATGATTTCGTAATAATAATCTGCTTCATTTCCATATAAATCATCAAATTGCAATTGGAATCCGCTGCCTAATTGAAATATCGGAACAACATTTTGATTGTTCTGAATAAACGAAACGGTCTTGATGTTAAATGGAGGTGCAATTTCATTTTCTACTTGTGCAGAAGCTGAAGTGATAATGAATAGCAGTATTATTTTTCGAAAAAAGGAATGAAGCATAATTATTAAATTGCGGAATGGTAAATATAACGAATTATGCAACACCATTATTATGCCAATTACTTGCCGAGTTTTAAATGTGCTATTTAAAACAAACAGGGATGACTTCCCCTTTTGCCAAACAGTACTTTTCGACTAGTTCTGGAGCAATTTTATTAGTATAATCTTCTTCGATTACTTTAAATCCGATGCTTCTTAGTTTATCAAAATAATCACGGCCATATATGCGAACATGATCGTATTGTCCAAATATTTTAGCGCGTTCTTTTTGATCCGTAATGGTGTCATCAGAAAAAGTAGTTGCTCTTGATAGATCTTGTGGAATTTGTAAAATCGCCATTCCGCCAGGTTTTAAAACACGATATAGTTCTTGCATTGCTTTAGTGTCATCTGGGATGTGCTCTAAAACATGATTACACAAAATAACGTCGTACTGATTGTCTTCAAATGGTAAATCGCAAATATCTGCTTTTACATCTGCCAACGGAGAGAATAAATCAGTGGTCGTGTAATCCAGATTTTTCTGGGTTCTAAATAATTTATAGAATGCCTGCTCAGGAGCGAAGTGAAGTACTTTCTTTTTTACATTGGAAGTAAAAAAATCAGATTCGTTATTTAGAAACAGCCAAAGTAAACGATGTCTTTCTAAAGAAAGTGTACTTGGTGATAGTACATTGTTTCTTTGTGTTCCGTAGCCATAAGGCAAGAACGTTTTAAAACTTTTTCCGTCAATAGGATCGGTAAATTTATCTCCTTTTAAAGCTAAAGCTAAAACAGGTCTAGCGACATAACTTAAACGAATAAGCAATGGGCGTGGGATGGTATTGAGTATTAATTTAAACAGTTTTTTCATAAGTTGTTACACAGAGATTCGCTAAGGATTCACAGAAATTCACAAAGTAATTAAAAATTATTTTGTGAATTAATGAATCGTTTTATGTTATTTTTTAATGTTTTTGAATTAAAATTAATCAATAACCCTAATGAATAATTGCCTAATTTTAAATATGTGAGTATTTGTGCAAAATGAACTGAAGTAAATTCTTCAACAGTTTTTAATTCAATAACCAACTTGCCTTCTATGCAGTAAGTCGATTCGATAGCCTTGTTCTAGTTTGATTTGTTTATAGTTGATAGGAAGTGGTATTTCTTTTTCAACCTTTAATCCAGCTTTTTGAAGTTCATAAATCAAACACGCTTGATAAGCTGATTCTAAAAGTCCTGGCCCTAAAGTGCGATGTACTTCAATAGCTAATCCTATAACTTTATAGGAAAGTGCATTTAACTCTTCGCTTAATTCTAGAGGGCTATTTTCCATAAAATCACTTTTAAAACTTAGCGAATCTTAGTGCTGCTTTGCGAAATTCTATAACACTAATGGCACTTTTCTAAACTCATCCTCTTCAGTACTCACAATTCCTAAGGCTTGATACACATAAGCAAATGTGGATAATATTTCCGGTTTGCCGTTAATAAGTGCTACGTCGTGTTCAAAATGAGCACTTGGTTTATTATCAGCGGTGGTTATTGTCCAGCCGTCCTTGTGCTGTTTGATGTTTTTAGTTCCCAGATTGATCATAGGCTCTATAGCTACAACCATACCTTCGACAAAAAGTTTACCACGACCGCGCTTTCCGTAATTAGGCATCTCTGGATCTTCGTGCATTTTTTGCCCAAGTCCATGTCCAACTAATTCGCGAACTACTCCGTATCCGTACGATTCTGTATATTTTTGAATGGCATTACCAACATCTTCTACGCGATTTCCAGCTTTAAATTCGCGGATACCTACGTACAAGGATTCTTTGGTAATTTGCAATAGTTTTTTTGTTTCCGGATCTACTTCGCCAATTTCGAATGAATAGGCATGATCTCCATGGTATCCATTTTTGTAGGCGCCACAATCTACTGATATAACATCACCACTCTTAAGAGGCGTATTGTTTGGAATTCCGTGTACCACTTGCGCATTTGGACTCATGCATAAAGAGTTTGGGAACCCATATAAACCAAGGAAACTAGGAACAGCACCATGGTCACGAATGAATTCTTCTGCTAATTTATCTAAATGTAATGTAGTAACTCCTTCTTTAATTTCAGAAGCAATCATTCCTAATGTTTTCGATACTATTAAAGCACTTTCGCGCATTAATTCTATTTCTTCACGAGATTTAACTATAATCATACTTTCTTATTTTCAGTTGGCAAAAGTACGATTTTAAAATTATTTAATCAGGATTGGCCATGATTTTAAAAAGTTCCGAATTGGAAACGTAAAAACGATTCTCTAATATTATTTGTGCAAGCTGTGCGCTAACCAAATTGTTTTCGCGAGTGTTGATTAAAAAAAGCGAGCTTTCGCCAATAGAAAACAAGCGTTCTTCGGCATTAAGCATGGTACCATTGTCTTTAACCAGAGCCTTAATTAATGCTTTCTGTTTCGAAAGTGATTCGATTTCAAATTTTTGAGCATTGATTTTATTGGTTAACTGAACTTTCTCTAAATTCAAAACGAACTCAGTTTCCTGTATTTTGTACTTGGCCAATTTTAAACTTCCACGCTCTTTTCTTAAAAACAGAGGAAAATAAAAATCCAAACCAATTTTGTAATCTTGAAATTGATAGTTGTCAATATAGCTTGGTTCAGACAAATAAGTATAACCAATATCAATTTTGGGCAATAACATATTCGCTTTTAATTTCTTTTCAATAGTTAAAATATCGATTTTGGAAGTAAGAGCGTTTATTTTTGGATGATTAGCAATGTCAAAGTCCTGATTTACTAAATCATTTGTTTTTAAAGTTTCTTGAATAGTGAATTCCAATTGGCTTTCTGGAATTAGCGCATCTGAAAGTTCTAGCGGAATATTGTTCTCTAACCAAAGAAAATTAGATAATTCCAGTTTTGCTTTGTTTAATTTAAGTTGGGCATCTTCTAAACTAAGCAATCTATTTTTCACAATGATTCCAGCTTCTATACTGTCAATTGCCGGTTTGTCACCTTGTTTAATTAAAGATTGAATTCCCTTATATCGAGTTTCTGCATTTACTTTATAATTTTCATACAATTTAACTTCATTGTGAGCTTTTTTCCAATTAAAATAAGATAGAGAAGCATCATATAAAACAGCAATAGCTTGTAGTTTTCGCTCTGCTTGGCTCAGTTGGATTTGTATTTTGGCTTTTCTTACATCAGCCATTCTTTGGTTGATTAGCAAACCTTGTCCTAATGGAACACTTATTCCTAGTGATGTTAATCCTTTATTCGGAACTGTATTTTCAGGGTTCAAGTAAATCCCTTCGTTATTGTCAAAACCAGCTTTAATCTCAATTCCATACCAGGTGGGGATCTTAAAGCTGCTGTTCAAAATCGAATAATACTCGGTGCCTTTAAATTGTTTTTTATTAAAATCGACTTCGATTTTAGGGTCAAAACCACCACGAGCCATCAGGAGGTTCGCCTGTGCTTTACTAATTTCTAAATTGGCATTTTTTACGAGTGGATGGTATTTTTTTACATAGGCAAGATATTCATTATAGGTGAATTCACTTGCGTTATTTTTTTGTCCGAAGACAGAAAATCCTACCAACAGAAAAAGGAGAAGTACGTATTTCATTATTTCTTTGGGTTAGTTTCTGTAGTTGTTGTTGTGTAATAATTAGGGGGGAATCCATTTAAATTTCTCCAAACTTCAAACCAGATAGGAACAGTTTTTAACAAGGCAATTGTTTGTGCTCCTGAACCAATGCTAAGTTGTTTTGGCCATTTTGCCTCGCTTTGATCTGGCGCAATCAACACTCTGTATCGGCCGTTCGGACTTATAAAATTACCTATCGCGACAATTTTTCCACCAAAGGTACCGTATGAAATGTCAGGCCATCCTGAAAACACGATCGTTGGCCATCCATCAAACCACACTCTAACTTTTGTGCCTGTGCTCAGTAAAGGAAGATCGATAGGGTTGACATAGGTTTCAACAGCGATGTCATACTCAGCGGGCATTATCGTTACAATGGGAGTTCCCTCCTTAATAGTTTCTCCTATACCAGATTGCAATGCTCTATTGATATAGCCACTTTGTGCTGCTTTAATGTAATAGAGACCATTTCGAATACTATAATTTACGTATTGGTTTTCCAGTTTACTTACCTGCGCCTCAGTATCGAACTGATTGCTTAATGCCGTGTATTGATCACTTTGTGTTTTGGCAATCTTTTCGGCATACTCGGCATTAATTCTATTGATTTCGACTTTAGAATTGATGTACTCGTTTTTACTTGTGAGTAGCTTATTTTCTTGGGTTATGATTTTTGCATCAGCTTCTTGAAGCTTTAAACGTTTTTCCTCTACATCAGATAAGGGTTTAAGACCTTCATTATTGAGTTGAAGCGATCTATTGTATTGCGTGTTTGCAATTTTCACGGTTGTTTTTACAGCTACTAGGTCGATACTGTCGCTTTTTATTTTTAGAACAGATTGTTTAATTTTATTTTGAGCCTGTTCGATTTTTAATTTTTGTTCATTTTTAATAGATTGAATTTGATTAGAAAGGGTAGTTACTTTAAAACCGTAAGACTCTAAAGATTGCTTTTTTGCATTCACTTGGTTTTTGGTATTTTCTACTAAATTTGGATCCATATAATCCTCTTTAATTTCAGAGATATAAAGGATTGTGTCCCCTTTATTTACAAAGTCTCCTTCTTGAACATACCATTTTTCTAAACGACCAGATATTACACTTTGAATTGATTGCGGTCTTTGGTTGGGCTTCAAAGTTGTAACGGCACCAGTACCAGAGATATTTTGTGTCCAAGGCAAGAAAAGTATAGCAAATCCAAGTATTGAAATTAGCGTAATTATTCGATTTAGGATTTTATAAGGTACTTTATTACTCAAATTTTGGATGGTCTTGTATTTATCCAAAGATTCAAGCTGAGTTTTATTATTGTCAGATATATTAAGCATTTTTCTATTTTTTAGTGTCTAAAAGTACTTGTCCTTCGTGCATGATTATTTTTCGGGTGCAATTCACATTCCAATATGGATTTTTCGATGAAGTAATAATGGTCCACTTATTTTTATCAGAGGTTATAAAATCAATTATTTCATTAGCGACTTTTTCATCCATTGCATCTGTAGGATCTTCATAAAACAAGATCTTTGGTTTGTGAATAATACTGCGGGCTAATAGTATTTTTTGTGCATTTGACGATGACAGTTGTCTGCCTTCTGGAAATAATAAGGTGTTTAATCCATTAGGCAACGTTTTAATAAAGGAGGTTAACTGGACACCATCTAAAGCCCATTTTAAATCTTCTTGACTTATAGAACTATCATTGAAAGTAATGTTTTCTAGAATCGTTCCTTCAAAGGGCGTTTCACCTTTAATAATTGTTCCTGTATGGGATCTATAGTGTTGTAAATCAAGTTTTTGAAAGGTCTCGTCATTGATATAAAAAGAACCAGAAGTAGGCTGTATCAACCCGGATAACAATCTAATTAGGGTTGTTTTGCCAGAAGCGTTCTCTCCTTCAAGAAGTATTTTTTCCCCTTGTTCAATTTTCAAGTTTAAGTTTTTCAAAATGTTGTCTTTCGAATCTGGAAATTTGAATCGCAGATTATTTGTCGCTAAGGTGATACTCGTTAAACAATTTAAAACATTAGTTTTTGATTCTTCTTCTAACTCTAGGTCTGTGATTTGTCCAATTTTTTCAACAGCAGTTAAAACATCATAAAAGGTTTCTAGCCCAATAATTATTTTTTCAACTGAATTGATCAGTAACAAAATAATGATTTCAGAGGCAACAAATTGTCCAATATTCATTAGTTGGTTGAGCACTAAATACCCTCCCACCGACAATAAACTCGCTGTAATAATTATTTTAAAAAAAATTAACTGTGTAAATTGTCTCTTTATAATATTAAAATGCTGTTCTCTGTTGTTTAGATAAATACCCACTAGATTATCATTTTTTTGTAAGGCGTATTTAAAATTCAGCTCGTCTCTAAAACTATAATTATTACGGCCTATTTCTTGAAGCCAGCTTGCCACTTTATATTTGTATTTAGATTCATTTAGGCTGGTTTGTACTCCTGGATTGAATGAAAATTTAAAAATAAAATATAAAAGAAAAAATAAAAGTGCTCCTAATGCAAGGAAAAAGGGGTGATATAAAGATAATAGAATGATTCCGAAAGCTATTTGCAGTATTGCTGCAGGAAAATCTAATAATAATTTTGAAGCCCCTTTTTGAATTGTAAGCGTATCAAAAAAGCGATTTGCTAATTCTGGTGGATATTGGTTGTATAGCTCTTCAAATTTTATTTTGGGTAGCCGTGCTGCAAACTCAAAGGAAGAACGTACAAATATTTTTTGTTGTAGATTTTCAGTAATTCTCAATTGCATTAAGGATAGTAGGCCTACTAAAGCAACCCCAACAACCACAAGAATGACAAGGACAATCCATGAAACACTCACTCTGCCTGATTGAATAAAATTAATAATTGCTTGAATTCCTAGAGGTAATGATAAGCTTATTAATCCTGCTATGATAGCATAAAAGAACAATTGGGTTAAATCTTTCTTATCGAGCTCTAATAAGTTGTAAAGTCGTTTTAGAGGGGTCATGATCTATTTTTTTTTTAGTAAAGTTAAAATAAGGTTAAGGTAAAATGCAGTTGGACTGATTTCCTCGTTACAATTAGTAATTGTTTTTAAATGATCTCTTAAAAAATGCTGATGAAGTGCCCCTTCAATGATCGAAGACGCAAGACTTCTAGCGTATTGATATTCAGGATTTACTTCAGTTATTAATTCTACTAATCGAGTAATTACTCGTTTGTAAATTAAAAAGAATCCTTCCTTGTTTTCTTCGTCAACCTCTTTGGTATGGAGCGTTTTTGTGAATTCGGTAATAACTATTTTATTTAAAACGGATTCGTTTACATGTTCTGTAGCCAGATCATCTTCAATTTTCTCTGTTACTACAGTTATCGCTTTTTTTAATTTTTCAAATGAATCGTCAACGTTGGTTGTGGCAAAAAATAATTTGTACTCAATCCAACTCCAATACCATGAAGAAAGATACAACAATAATTTATGTTTGTTTTCAAAGTATCGATAGATTGAACTTTCGTTAGAATTAATTTTTGCACCTAATTTTTTAAAAGTAAAGTTATCAAACCCTATCTCATCTATTAAAATGATACTTTCTTTAATTATCTTTTTTCCAAGAGCTGATGTTTCAGGATCTTTTACAAAGATTTTATCTGAAATTTGAATTTTTATATTTGTGATTAAACTATGCATTTGAATTGTTTACGTTTAAAAATCGATTTCAAAACCAAAATTAATATTTTTAAGTTCGACGTTGTCAAGTGGTACACTATTTTCATTCAAATATAAATGCTTCAAGTGAGATAAAGAATTAATGTTTTTCGGGAATTCCTTTAATTCATTTTGACGCAAACTCAAATACTCTAAATTTTGAAGTTTTAACATTTCACTAGGCATATAATTGATTCGATCATTATCGAGATATAACGATTTTAGATTTGGCAACTTTGCTAAAATGTTTAATGATTGAGGTAAGTCTAAGTTTTCCTCATCATTTAAATACAAATTTTCTAGGGTTTTAAGTCTTGAAAAGTCTTTAGGTAGCACCTTAAAATCGTTTCCACTTAAATCTAATGTTTTTAATTTTTTCAGCAAGAACAATTCTTTAGGTAGTTCTTTTAAATGATCATCCTTTAAACTTAGATATTCTAAATTAACAAACTTAGAGAAGTCTACTTTTTCTAAATCAATTTTGTTGTTGCTTAAATCAAGACGAATAATCGTCTCAGGGTTTGAGAGTGAAGTAGTATTTTGAGCATTACTATTGCTATTAAATAGTAGCGTTATAATCAAACATTGAAGAAGTAAATTTTTCACAGCATTTTTTTTTGAGATTAATAAGCGCAAATATAATAGTGTTACTATCGAAAATAATAGTAATACCTAGATTATTTTTATAAAAAAGGCTATTCGATATGAATAGCCCTTAAAACCAGGTAGTTATAATAATGGCTTAAAGCAACGAATGTTGCGTCATCACTGCGGGTTTTTCAATTCCCATTAATTCTAAAATAGTTGGAGCAATATCACCTAGAACTCCATTTTGAATTTGTTTTAATTCTTTGTCTACTAAAATAATAGGGACAGGGTTGGTAGTATGTGCCGTATTTGGGCTACCGTCAGGGTTGATCATCGTTTCACAGTTTCCGTGATCTGCAATTACGATTGTGGTGTAATCATTAGCTAATGCCGCTGTAACTACTCTTTCGACACATTTGTCAACTGCTTCACATGCTTTGATTGCTGCACTCATAATTCCGGTATGACCCACCATGTCGCCATTAGCAAAATTAAGGCATACAAAATCGACGTCTCCTTTTTCAAGTTCTGGAACTAAGGCATCAGTTAATTCAAAAGCACTCATCTCTGGCTGTAAATCGTAAGTAGCCACTTTTGGAGAATTTTTCAATATCCTTTTTTCGCCTCTAAATGGAATTTCTCTACCACCTGAAAAGAAAAAAGTTACGTGCGGGTATTTCTCTGTTTCAGCAATTCTAATTTGGGTTTTATTTGCTTTTTCTAAAACTTCTCCCAATGTTTCTGTGATGTTGTCCTTGTTGTACACAACTTTTACATTGTTATACGATTCATCATAATTAGTCAGAGTTACATAATACAAACTCAATTTGTGCATGTTCTCTTCGTGAAAATCTTGCTGAGAAAGGGCTTCGGTTAATTCTCTTCCCCTGTCAGTTCTAAAGTTAAAGAAAATAACAACATCATCCTTTTCAATAGTGGCCAATGGTTTGTCAGCTGCATCGGTCATGACGATGGGATGGATGAATTCATCTGTCACATTGTTTGCATAGCTTTCCTCGATACTCGCTACGGCATTTTTTGAATGTGTTCCTTGTCCGTTTACCAATAAATCGTAGGCTAGTTTCACTCTTTCCCAACGCTTGTCTCGATCCATAGCGTAATATCTTCCTATTATTGAAGCTATTTTTACAGTAGTGTTTGCGATATAATTTTCAAGATCTTGGATGTATTTTTTTCCTGATTTTGGATCAACATCACGACCATCAGTGAAAGCATGTACAAAAACTTCTTTCAAGCCGTAATCTTGGGTTGCGTCAATCAATCCTCTTAAATGGGAGGTATGAGAATGCACTCCTCCATCTGAAACCAATCCTAAAAAATGTACTTTTTTATGATTGTCTTTTGCATATTGGAAGGCATCCTTAAGGACTTGCTCTTTGGCCAATGTTTTATTGGCAACAGCCAGATTTATTTTGGCTAAATCCTGATAAACGATTCGTCCTGCACCAAGGTTCATGTGTCCTACTTCACTATTTCCCATTTGTCCTTCTGGCAACCCCACGTTTAAACCGTCAGTTCGAAGTTGGGCACTTGGGTAATTTTTATAAAGACTATTTATAAACGGAATATTGGCGTTGTCGATAGCAGATACTTTAGGGTCAGGAGATTTTCCCCAACCATCTAATATCATAAGTATTACTTTTTTGTTCATTATAATTTATTTTAAACAAAGATAAAGTATTTCTAAAATCTTCGAAGCGAACAAAATCACTATTATACATTCAGGAGAGAACGTACCCAAATAATGTTAATTTTGCTGCTTAATGTGTCTTTTTTTAAAATTAATGCACCTTAGAATTTATTTTTTATGGTATTATAATCAATGAAGTATTTGACACTTATTGAAAAGGTATGATTCAAGGCCGCATTGTTCAGTAAATTAGTGAATTTTTCGCCAAATTTTTTATTGATTTCTCTTTCAAAATTAGCTCCATTATTTCGATATAAAACAGAAATTTGACTACCGGGGGCAAACCACCAAGAGTATGATAAATCAAAATTCCAAGAATAAAAATTAGAGTTTTTATTAGTAACGTAATTGGTATAATCGACTAGTTTTCCGTTTTGTTCTAATGATAAGTAGTTTTTATTTTCGGCATAAGACCAATATTGACGAATAGCTAAATCAAAATTCATTCGGCTGCTAATGGAGTATTTCCCTGAAAGAGTATTGGAGTAGGTGGCTACTTTTCTATTAGCGAAAATTATTATTTGTGGATTAGTTGTGTTTAGATCAGCAATGCGATCTACAAATCCTTTATCGTTGTTTTTTCTTTCGAAATAAAAATTGTAGTTTAAAGAAAACTTGTTATTAAAACGATATCTAGGCCCTAGTGAAATTTCAAAAGTGTTTCTATTCGTTTCATTAAAGATGGCATAATAAGGATTAAAGTCAAATGCGAATTTGTTATTATAATTAGTCGAGATATAAAGCCAAGCATTATATCTTTCAGGGAGAATTACGTATCTATTATTATCTCTGGCTTCGTAGAAATCGTAAGATTTAATTGGACTTATATTGGTTCCAAATCCTACATAATGATTTTTTTTGGTGTCAATATTTACGTTTATGTTGATGTTGTTTCCTTGAGTTTTACCCGTTTCCTTATGAAACTGTGTATATAAATTGTAGTTAACTCTAAACGTGTTAAAGTGTTTTGTTGGGTTTAAAATCCTATAATTCGCATTTCCATAAATTGAGTAGTAGTTAGTCTCGAAATTGATACCCAAGTCGTTGTTGTCATACTTTTTAGTGACTAGATCAGCACCAAAACTATATCTGTATTTTCCGCTAGTTTCCGCAAAATTCATTGTGGTGGAAAAACCTTTTTTTTCTTCCAAAGCATTGATATAACTATATTTAAAATTACCAGAAAGGTTATAAGTATTTTTCTTTGTGTTTAAATCCCAAACTAAGGCTGATACATTTGCATCGCGAAATTGCGCGTTTCTAGTGACATTGGTATTAATAAAGGATATGGAGGAGTTCTTTCTAAAGCGTTGATCTAAAACTAGTACATTATAATTAGTTAAAGGCGCGACTTCTTCCCTACGAGTTTCTTTTGTTATTGTATTCTCAATAGTGGCATAGGTTTTTTCGGTTACTGCATTTAAAATTCCAATTCCTAACCCTCCTTTTGTTCTCCCTGAAATTTTTAAAGCGTTGATTAGGTTCACACTTGATGGGTTGTCGGTGATTGTTTCCTTATCAGTAGTCGTTGGGTATATTGAAGGTCTTCCGCCAATTCTTCTTGAATACAATAAATTCCCTTTACTAAATAAGTCGGTGCCTTCAGTAAAAAACGATCGATTCTCATTAAATTGCTGTTCAAATGGACCTAGAATTAATAGTTTATCATCATATTTTGTTTGTCCAAAATCAGGTATTAGCATAGCATCTAAGGTGAAAGCATCATTAATTCCATATTTTATATCTAATCCTCCTTTCAAGGTGCCTGTTGTTTTTTGGCTAGAATTTGAATTTAGATAAAAGGAAGTATAGGGCAAAAGAAATAATCGAGTAGGAGGCTTGATGTTTTTAATTCCTTCAAGAACTCCAGATTGCTGTATAAAGCTACCTACTTTTGAATCAATGAAATTCCAAGTATATTTTTGACGGTCACGCCTAATTTCTCTAAAAAAGTTAAGCCCCCAAGTTTGTTTGTCTTCAGCTGAGAAACGCAGTGCAGCATAAGGAATCCTCATTTCTACAACCCAACCAAAATCAGTTATTATCGCTTTACTTTTCCAGATTGCATCCCATGAATAGTCTTCCCCAGTACTTTCAGTTGAGATACAATCCGCTTGTCCATCTGATGCTGAAACAAAAAATTGAAAATTCTGTTGCCCATCATTATATCCATTAATAAAAATTCCGAAAAAATCTGATGTACCAAAGTCATCTCTTTTTGTGATTTCGCGTAAGATTTTAGTAGGCTCATTGTCATACAGTAAAGCAGCGATATAAATCGCGTCATTGTCATATAAAACCTTTACTTCGGTTCTTTTATTTTCAGGGATAACTTTGCCATTATCGGGTTGATACATAATGAAATCAGTGGCGATAGGTGCTGACTTCCATATTTCTTCATCTATTTTTCCGTCTATTGTAATGTTGTCAGTTATGAACTTAGTTTGTAAAACTTTTTTTTGGCTGTAGCCAAAAGTGTATACTAAAACGCATAAGATCAAAAAAAGGTTTTTCATGTAATTATCTGTTGATGAAATGAAGGTAGTCGAAAGCCATTTTTTTATGTTTAGCATGCTGCCAAAATTGTACTATAAATGACTTTAGATAATAGACTAATTCCAAAACAGATTGTTACAGTTTATTGTGAAAAAAATCAAAATTTGTTTTTTATAACATTATAATCGATGAAATAGCGAACGCTTACTGACAGTATATTAGTCATATTACTATCAAACACATTTTTCAGGTTGGTGTTCAATCTTTTTTCGACATTACGACTGCCTTCTTGTGCATAATTGCGGTATAAGACAGATAATTCACTTCCTGGTGCAAACCACCAGGAGTAGGATAAATCAAAATTCCATGAGTTAAAATTTCTGTTTCGATTTAAAGTATAGGTGTCATTTTGTGATAAATCACCATTGTCTTGCAGAGTAAAAAAAGCTTGGTTATCAGAGTACGACCAGTAATAACGAGCCGTTAGATTAAGAGTCATTTTATTAGTGATGGCATATTTACCTGTAAGATCATTTTGTAGAATTTCTCTGTCTCTTTGTCCAAAAACAATATCATTATTTTCAAAGCCTACCCATCCTACATCATTCTTTTTATGAAGATAGTCGATTACTAGCAGGACGGAGAACTTGTCGTTTACTCTGTATTTTGGGCCAATTGCAAGTCCGTAATTAATTCTTCCTGCTTGGTCATATTTTGTAAAACTTGGCGTAAAATCGAAAGTAAAGGCGTTGTTTCGATTAAATTCGACACCTAAGTAGCCACCTATACTTTTAGGTACTTGTAAATATCGACCGTAGCTTCTGGGTTCATAAAAATCAAATGTTTCAAATGGACTTATATTAAAACTTAGTTCATAATAATGATTTCGCTTTGACGTAGCTTTAATCGTTGGTTTATAGTATCCCTCTTGAAGTTTGCCAGTAGTAATGTCATATAGTACACTGAATTCATTAAAAAATTTAAAAGTGTTGAAAGTTTTTGTAGGATTTAATATTCGGTAACTTAGATTGGTGTAAAAATTGTAATAATTTGTATAAAAATTTATGCCTAAGTCGTTGTTATCGTATTCTTTAGAGGTGTATCTTCCAGAAAATGCGTACCGATATTTCCCAATCGTTTTGGCAAAATTTAATGAGGATTTAAAACCATTGTAATCCTCTATATCGTTTATTGCACTGTATTTAAAGTCTCCATATAAATTATATGAATTTGCCTTAGTGCTAAGATCAAATAATAAAGCAGAAACATTTGCGTCTCTAAAACTACCATTTCGGGTTGTGTTTGTGTTTACAAATGAAACTGATGAGTTTTGTCTAAAACGTTGGTCAAAAACGAGGACATTATAATTAGTCAAAGGTTGTATTACTTCTTTTCTAGTCTGTTTGGTGTCATTGTTAAGAATTGTGGCATATGTTTTTTCGGTAATTCCATTCAAAAACCCAATCCCTAAGCCGTTCTCGGTTCGCCCAGATACTTTTACAGCATTGATTAAATCGACTGAGCTTGGGTATTTAGTAATTTCCTCATTGGCTGCTATTGTCGGTTCAGTGGTTGGTGAGCCTCCTATTCTTCTGGAATAGAATATATTTCCAATATTAAATAGATTAGTTCCTTCTGTAAAAAAAGGTCTATTTTCCGCTAGTTTTTGTTCGAATGGTTCTAAGTTTAAAATAGCATTGTCGAATTTTGTTTGTCCAAAATCCGGCACTAAAATGGCGTCTAGCGTAAAAGAGTCGTTAATACCATACTTTATGTCAAGTCCGGCTTTCAAAGTTCTATCTGCTGTAAAATCATCTTCTTGGTAATAGGCAGAAGTATAAGGTATAAAGAAAAGACGTATGGGTGGTTTTATATTCTCAATTCCTTCGAGCGTTCCTTCTTGCGCAATTACGGCTCCAATTTGTGTGTCAACACGATTCCAAGTGTACTTTTGAACATCGCGTTTTATTTCCCGCATGAAATTCAAACCCCAAGTTTGTTTTTGTGCATTCGAAAAACGTAAGGCGGCGTATGGAATTTTCATTTCTACTACCCATCCAAAGTCCGTCAAGCTCACTTTACTTTCCCAAATGCCATCCCAGGAAAAATCTTCATTGTCTTCGGTTGCTAAACAATCCATTTGTACTCCACCGGCACTCACATAAAATCTAAAATCTTGCTGCCCGTCATTAAATCCATTTATAGAAACTGAAAAATGATCAGATACACCAAAGACATCTCGCTTGGTGACTTCTTTTTGTATTTTACTTGGTTCGTTGTCATGCATTACTGCTAGGATGTAAAGTGCTTCATTATCATAAAGTACTTTTACTTCTGTTTTTTTGTCAGCGCTTATTTGTTTGCCATTGTCGGGTTCAAACATCACAAAATCAGTGGCTACCTCGGTATTTGTTGTCCAGGAATTCTCACTAAAGTTACCGTCGATAGTAATGTTTTCTGTAGTAGATTTCGCCGTAAGGCTCTTTTTTTGACTATTGGCAGTAAAATTGAAAATAAATAAAAATAATATCGGTAAATAGGTTGATTTATGCATAATTTAGTAGTAGGTTTAAGCAAAAATAATATAATTAACATATAAAGCAAATATAATCAAGGTTTTTAATGTAGTAATAAAATTACAAAGGTCTTAAATATTAGCTTTTTAGCGTTCTTTTTTTAAAAAAACTTGTTTTTAGTTCTATATTTGCAATCTTAGAATTTATGTTTATAACGTAATAAAAATCAATGATTTATAAAATTTCCCCAGCTCTAGTATTATTGTTTATTTCATTAACCTCAAGTAAATTATTCTTTCCGGAAGCCAAAAAGGTCGCCCGAATTGAAGTAGTCAAATCGAGTTCAGACACCAATGAAGAGACCGTTTACAGCAACCTACACTCTGACCAATATCCTTTACCACAAAAAGAAAGTTTCACAGAAGCACTTAAAGGGTTCTACTTATTAAAAGAGAAAGGATTAGTTAGTAAAAATATACTGACTCTTATTGACTTTAGTATGTCGTCCAATTCTAAAAGACTTTGGGTGATTGACCTGACCACTAATACAATTTTATATAATTCTTTAGTCGCTCACGGAAGAAATACAGGAAATGAATTTGCTACCAGCTTTTCAAACTCAGCGGAATCTTTTAAAAGCAGTCTAGGGTTTTATGCAACAGGTGAAATATATAGTGGAAAGCACGGTAAATCACTAAGATTAGATGGCTTAGAAAAAGGAATAAATAGTAATGCCAGAGACAGAGCAGTTGTTATTCATGGCGCTGATTATGTTTCTAGTTCTTTTATACAAAACAATAAACGACTAGGGAGAAGTTTGGGTTGCCCTGCAATTCCCTTGAATCTTGCTTCCGATATAATACAAACAATTAAAGACAAGTCCTGTTTGTTTATTTATTATCCTTCAGATAGCTATAAAATAGCTTCCAAGTTAGTTTCGTAAACTTGTTTAAGCACAAAAAAAGACGCCGTTTGTAAAGCTACAAACGGCGTCTTTTTTTATAACAAGATTTGGAGGGGAGTGAGTATTAAATTTTTATTCCTTCACGTTTCTAAAATGGTCATTCCTTAAATTTGAGATTGATTATTTTCTTCGAATAAATAGTTTTTTTGTGTGTTAAGAAGTATTTCTGTTGAATCTTGATTGAACAACAGGCGAAAAACGGGACGTTGTTTCTAAATCATCACGATGGAATGTACCATTTTAGATGAGCTTGCTATGTCTTAACACTTCTTATGGGACTAAAAATAGGGTTGTGAATGTTACTTTTTTAAGAAAAGGCATCCTGTCGTAAAAAAATATAAGTTGTAACAATTTAATTTTAAAACGGTTATAATTTAACTGTATTTTTTTTGTAAAATTTTCATCAAAAAACTTGTTTCAAAGCCAACTTATTATTTATATTTGCACCATAGTAATGCGAAAGTAGCTCAGTTGGTAGAGCTCCAGCCTTCCAAGCTGGTTGTCGCGAGTTCGAGCCTCGTCTTTCGCTCTTCAAAGCCGAAACTTAATTGTTTCGGCTTTTTTTATTGGTACAATAGCCCTGTTTTTATACATTTCGAAGAGGGTTGAAAATAGTACTGGATCATTCTTAATTTCGCAAAATAAAGGTTTTTAATTTTTTTTAAATAAAACTTGCGTTGGTTCGAATTAGTTTGTATATTTGCACCCTGTTAATGCGAAAGTAGCTCAGTTGGTAGAGCTCCAGCCTTCCAAGCTGGTTGTCGCGAGTTCGAGCCTCGTCTTTCGCTCTTTAAAGCCGAAACTTAATTGTTTCGGCTTTTTTATTTGACATAACTGATGTCAGTTCCGGTTTGAAGTTCTTCAGCGGTCTTATTTTGTTTGAAAAGTTTGGCTGACAGTTCTCCTTTTACTATTATTTTAACTCCATCTACTTTTAGCCAACTTCCTTCTCGCAATCCTAAAACAGGAATGTTGTTGTAGGCATGAAATTCTTTTATTCTGGTGTCGCGTGTTTCGCCCATATGTTTAGATTGTAAGTCTGCGTCTAAAAAATGTGCGTTAATGTCAAAAGGAATTAGTCCTAAGGTTTTAAAACTTGGCGGATAAACAATAGGCATGTCATTAGTAGTTTGCATACTTAGCCCGCAAATAACGCTTCCCGCGCTGGTCCCTAGATAAGGAGTTCCTTTTTTTACGGTTTCTGCAAGAGCGATCATGATGTTGTTTTTGTACAATTGAGATACCAATACAAAAGTATTTCCTCCGCCTGTAAAAATCCCTTCTGCGCTTTCGACGGCTGATGCGGCATCATCATATTCATGAATTCCTTTTATCGCTATATTTATTTTGGCGAAAGCCGAAGCAGCCTTTGCGGTGTATTCTTCATGCGAAATGCCACTGGGTCTTGCGTATGGGATAAAGAGTACCGTTTTACAATCGCCAAAGTGGATTTTTAATTCGGGTAATAGGTATTCTAAATAGTCACTTCCGTGCAGTGTAGATGTGCTTGCAATGATAATGTTTTTCATTTTTTGTGTTGTTTTATTCCGGCTAAAGGTATAAAATCGGGTTTCTTATTTTTGTATTTTTCGTTTTTTATTAACTTTTTTTTACCAAGTCCTTAGTAATTAATTTGGAACGGATTAAGATACTTTTACTGCTTAACAATAGTTGGGTGATATAAATAATTATTATGGTAAGGTTGAGGTTTCTTTTTTTACTAGTTTTTACGACTGCTGCTGTGGCACAAGGATCTGTTTCTCCTGAATTAAAGGGGATGGTAAATGGGGATGGATTTAACGTCGACGGAATTTATATTATTAATCTAGCCACTGAAAAAGCAGCAATTACAGATGGAGAAGGGTATTTTGTGATACCTGGGTTAGCTGGGGATACATTGTTGTTTTCGTCGGTGCAGTATAAAAGCAGACGAATTGTATTAATGGAAGAGGATTTTGCAAAAGGACTTTTTTTTGTAAAAATGACGCCAATAATGAATCAGTTAAATGAAGTGGTAATTCGGCGATATGATAACATCAATGCAGTTTCACTAGGTATTATTCCGGAAAACCAAATATCCTATACGCCTGCGGAACGTAAATATGCAACTGCAAGTTCCGGTAAAACGAATCCGATGGGATTTGATCCATTGATTAATTTTCTGAGCGGCAGAACGGCGATGCTAAAAAAAGAAATGAAGGTGGAGAAGAAGGAGTTTTTTATAAAGGAGCTAGAATCTATGTTTGACAGGAGTCATTTTGTAGATAAGCTGAAGATTCCAGCAGACTACGTTAAAGGGTTTGAATATTATGCTGTAGATAACGATAGATTCACCGTAATTTTAGAATCAAAAAACAAAGTAATCACTGAATTCTTATTAGGGGAATTAGCTGTAAAATATAATGAAATCATTGCCTGTGAAAACGAATAATACTTTTATCTTCTTTCTGATTTTACTTGTTCAAGTTGTTTCAGGGCAAGGTGTGGATTCTAAAAGAATTCATGGAAAAATTAGTTTTGTTTCAATTGCTGTAGAAGGTGTGAATATTTTAAACTTAACGACAGAGCGGTCGACAGCTTCTGATAAAGAAGGATTGTTTTTTCTTTTTGTAAAAGAAGGGGATATTTTAGTTTTTTCTGCTGTAAATCTCGTAACTTTACGTAGACGAGTTAGTAAACTAGATTTGTCCGCTGAGATTGTTCAATTTCAAATGATTGTTGAAAGTATTGACTTAAAAGAGGTTGTCGTTGATAAAAATACTCAGATAAGCGCAGAGAATTTAGGGATTATCCCTTTTGGACAAAAAAAATACACTGCTGCCGAAAGAAAGTTTTATACTGCGACCTCTGGTGGAGGTATCGACGGACTTTTGAATGCGATTTCAGGACGAAAAGCCATGCTTAAAAAAGAAGTTGCAGTGGAATATAAAGAACAAATGTTAGTCAAGTTAGACTACCTTTTTTTAGCTGAATATTATACGGAAACATTAAATATCCCTGAAGAGTACATCCGGGGATTTCAATATTATTGTGTTGAGGATAGCGATTTAGTTGCGTCTTTGAATTCAAGGAATAAAACATTATCTCAATTCCTAATTATTACTTTAGCCAAGAAATACAATAAAATTATATCAAATGAAAACTAAAATTGGAATCTTATTATTCTCTTTGTTTTGCCAGTTTTGCTTTGGGCAGAATGAATCTAGAAAAACATTGAAAGGTCAGGTTAGAAATGATTTGGCGCCAGTCGAAAATGTAATTGTTTTTGATGCTAATTCAAAAACGGGTGCCGTTGTCAATCAATACGGTTTTTTTACTGTTATGGCTAAAGTGAATGACACACTGGTTTTTTCGAGTTTGACATTTAAATCAAAAAAAATTGTGCTTTCTGAAAAAGATTTCATTACCCCTCAATTTGTTGTAACACTTGAAGTGTTTACAAATGAATTGAAGGAAGTGTTAATCGCAGCCAAAAAAGAACTTAATCCAGTTGCCGGAGGCTCTCAAAAATATGTCGATTTGATGTATTTTGGTGATGACAAGTCTGCGCTAAAAAATACAGCGATGCCGCGAGATGGAAGTATTGAGTACGGGACGGACTTTGTTAGAATATACAAAGATGTTGTAAAAATACTGCGAAGAAACAATCCTGAAAAAATCGACTTTTACAAAGATACAAGCTTCTCAGAGCTTGTTTTGAAAAAAGTTAATTATTCTTTTTTTGCTAATACGTTGAATTTAAAAGATGATGAGATTAAACTCTTTCTTGTTTTTTGTGAGAACGACCCTAAATCAAGAATGTTAATGCAACCCAGTGAAGAATTTCAACTTATGGATTTTCTAATCACAAAAAATAAAGAATATAAAAAAATCACCACTTTTTAGGTAAATGTAGAGGATATACTTTTTTATGTGTACTTCCAAATCTGATTTTGCTTTTAGTAAGGGGAATTCATTTCAACTTATTGATTTTCTTGCTACAGTAAACTAGGAGTACAAAAGAATTGCTATTTTTGTAAAATGAAAAAAACAATATTATATCTCTTTTTCGGAATCTTCTTCCTGAGCTTAACTTCTTTTGGATTTCATAAATTTTATGTAGCGGTGTATCAAATTAATTATGCGCCTGAAAAGGAAATGTTACAAATTACCTCCAGAATTTTTGTAGACGACTTGAATAAAGCCCTGGAAAAAAAGTACAAGAAGAAGCTTTATATCGGTACAGACAAAGAATCTCCTGAAGATTTGGTTTTGCTCAAAAAGTATTTATCTGAATACTTTACAGTAAAAGTCAACGGGCAATCTAGGCCTGTTAATTTCTTAAGTAAAGAATTAGAAGGGGATGTTCTTATTTGTTATTCAAGTATAAAAGACATTCCTAAATTAAAATCACTAGAAGTGTATAACGCTATTTTAGTTGATTGGGATTCAGAGCAGCAAAACATTGCTCACTTCACTGTTTTAGGGACGAAACAGAGTTTTCTTTTCACCGCTTCTTCAACTAAACGAATGTTAAAATTCTGATTAAATAACCGTTATTTGGTAAAAAACAGTATTTTCACGCACTTAAATAATTCGAATTCTATCCATGAAAAAAATCACATTATTTTTTATTCTTCCGGCAATGTTATTTGCTCAAGAAAAAGCAACAACGGTAACTCCAAAGCAATCAGGTAAGTACGATACGAATAAGTTCAGTCAGATGTACGATTTATTAGCCACGCCTAATATGTTTCGTAATGCTGCAGGTGCTCCCGGTCCAGCTTATTACCAACAACAAGCAGATTATAAAATAGACATTGAGTTAGATGATAAAAACGCTAAATTAAGTGGTTCTGAAACGGTTACTTATTATAACAATTCGCCAGATAATCTAGATTATTTATGGGTTCAATTGGATCAAAATCAAGCGGCTAAAGATTCTGAATCTCCTCTAGCTGAAAGCGAGAGAATTACACAAACTTTTCCAGCTTCTGGTTTTGCTGATAAATTTTTAAAGAAAGATTTAGATCGTGGGTTTAATATTGAGTACGTTAAAGATGTCAAAGGAGCTCTAATGACTTATACTATCAATCATACGATGATGAGGATAGATTTGGCTTCTCCATTGAAACCGGGTACTTCAATTTCATTTTCAGTTAAATGGTGGTATAATATCAATGATTACCAAAAAGAAGGGGGTCGTTCTGGATATGAACTATTCGAAAAAGAAGGAAACAAGATTTATGTAATTGCACAATTCTATCCTAGAATGGCAGTTTACAATGATGTTGAAGGTTGGCAAAATATGCAATTCTGGGGAAGTGGTGAATTCGCTGTGCCTTTTGGAAATTTTGACGTTAACATAACTGTTCCTGCAGATCACGTTATGGAGGCAACAGGAGAATTGATGAACAGAAGCGAAGTGTTTACACCAGCTCAAGTAAAAAGATATGAGTTAGCTCAAAAAACATTCGATAAACCTGTAGTAATTGTTACGCAGGCGGAAGCTGAAGCAGCTGAAAAAGGGTTTTCTGACAAGAAAAAAACCTGGAAGTTCAGCGCTAAAAACGTTAGAGATTTTGGTATAGCAACTTCAAGAAAATTTATTCTTGATGCGATGGCTGTACAATTAAGTAATTCAACTACGATGGCTGTTTCAATTTATCCTAAAGAAGCAAATCCGCTTTGGGGAGAAACGTCAACAGTAACAGTAGCGCACACATTAAAAAGCTATTCTTCACATACTTTTGATTACCCTTATCCGAAAGCAGTTTCAGTTTCTGCAGAAGATCAAGGAATGGAATATCCAATGATTTGTTGGAATTTTGGTCGTCCTGATGAAAATGGAGTGACAAGCGAGCAAATTAAAAATGGGATGATGGGTGTTGTGATTCACGAAGTAGGGCACAACTTTTTTCCAATGATCGTGAATTCAGACGAGCGTCAATGGACATGGATGGATGAAGGATTAAACTCTTTTATGGAGTTCATGGCAGAGCAGGAATTAGGAACTAACTTTCCTTCAAGACGTGGTCCTGCAAAAAATATTGTACCGTATATGAGTGGGGATCAAAATTTCTTGGAACCTATAATGTCAAATTCAGAAACTATCATACAGTTTGGAAACAATGCATACGGAAAACCTGCGACAGGATTGAATATTCTAAGAGAAACGATAATGGGTAGAGAATTGTTTGATTATGCTTTTAAAGTATATGCAAACCGTTGGAAATTCAAGCATCCTACTCCAGAAGACTTCTTTAGAACAATGGAAGACGCTTCTGCTGTTGATCTGGACTGGTTCTTTAGAGGGTGGTTTTACTCCACTGACTTTGTAGATATTGGTATTAAAGAAGTAAAACAATATTATGTTTCTGAAACGGCTACAAAAGAATTAAAAGACGCCAAGGTAAGAAAAGGTCGTTTTGGTTTGGATAAAGGACCATTTGTTTATTTAGTTGCAGAGAACAATGCAGAGTTAAAACCAAATCAAAAGAAAGCGCTGAAAATTGAGGATGTAAAATTGCTTTCGGATTATGTAAGTACACTTACAGCTGAAGAAAAAGGAAGTCTTAAATCTCCAAAATACTTTTATGAAGTAGAGTTCAATAAACCAGGCGGAATGATTATGCCTATACTAGTTGAAATCACATATGAGGATGGTACAATTGAAAACTTCAAATATCCAGCTCAAATTTGGAGAAAGAATAACGAGAGTGCTAAAAAGGTGTATGCTACTGAGAAAGCAATCAAGAAAATTCAAATTGACCCTAAATTAGAAACAGCAGATATTGATGTGACTAATAATACTTGGCCAAAAGGAGAAGTAAAAAGTAAATTTGACTAAGTAATAAGCTTAAAAAAAAGACTCAATTTTGAGTCTTTTTTTTTATGAAAAATTTAAAAGTCGGGGATTCTAAATTTGGTATCTTTGCAGCAATTAAAATTAATAGTTATGTTTGGTATAGGAGGAGGAGAGTTAGTTTTTATACTGTTTATTGTGCTAATGCTTTTTGGTTCAGATAAAGTACCAGAAATGGCTCGAACTATGGGTAAGGCTATGGCGCAATTAAAACATGCGACTAACGACATAAAAAGTGAAATTCAAAAAGGGGTTGAGGCTAATGGTCTTGATGCAAAATCCTTGTCAGATATGACGGGTAACTTTAATACCCAGATTGATAAAGTTAAGAATGACCTTATGGGTGATTCCATTACTCAGGCTACTAAAGTTAAGGAAGATATAGAAGAGATTACTGGACCTGTAAAACGAAGTAAATAATGCTCGATAAAATTCTGTCTCTGGATACTGAATTACTCATCTACTTGAATAGTTTAGGTTCAGAAAGGTATGATGGTCTTTGGCTAATAATTACCCAACAACTCTATTGGACTCCTTTTTTTCTCGTGCTTTTATACTTTATTTATAATAAATTAGGAGCAAAACAAACGCTCTATTTTATTTTAGCTATCGCCGTTTTAATTGCATTCACGGACCAAGTAACTAACTTGTTTAAAAATGGATTTCAAAGACTGCGTCCCTGCAGTAACCCTGAAATTAATACCATAATACGAGTAGTTCAAAGTCGTACTTCCTTTAGTTTTTTCTCAGGTCACGCTGCAAATAGTATGGCAGTTGCCACATTTATTTATAGTGTTATATACCGTCATTACAAATATGGCTACTTACTGTTTTTATGGCCACTAGTTTTCGCTTATAGTAGGATTTACTTGGGCTTGCATTATCCGATAGATATTATTTGTGGATATTTATTCGGGATATTTTCAGGGTATTCAGTCTTTAAAATATATCAAGTAGTCCAAAAAAGATATTTTCCGCTTTAATTTTCGGGAGCAATTCCAGCTGTTCATTTCAATCTTAGGGATGAAAATGGTTTTTTCAATAACAATAAAGGAGCTTCCGTTGGTCGCTCTTTTTTGTTTAGAAAAAATTCATTTTTATCCCTAAGGATTTTTATTTCCATCGGGGCTAAAAATAAAAATTACAATTACAATACTCGACTTACCGTCAATCCATCACGAATAGGCAACAAAACAGTTTCAACCCTTGGGTCATTTTTTAATAATACATTGTATTCTACCAGTATTTTTGTGCTCAGATCATTTGGATGAATTGGTTCTAGAACCTTTCCGCTCCATAAAACATTGTCCGAAAGGATAATCCCTCCTTTATTCATTTTTGGCAAAATGATATTGAAATAATTAATGTAGTTTTCCTTATCAGCGTCAATAAAAACCAAATCAAATTTCACATCCAATGTAGGTATAATGTCCACTGCTTCACCTAGATGCTGAACTATTTGTTTTCCCCAAGGCGACTTGTCAAAATGCTTTCTTTGGAAATCAATTAGTTCTTCTTTGATGTCAATGGTATGTAGTGTGCCGTTTTCTTGCATTCCCTCGCACAAACACAAAGCAGAATAGCCCGTATACGTTCCGATTTCGAGAATATTCACTGGGCGAATCAATTTAGCTAGCATGCTCAAAACGCGTCCCTGAAAATGCCCGCTTAACATGCGAGGCAATAAAATTTTTTGGTAGGTTTCTTTATTTAAAGCGGCTAATAATTCAGGCTCTTTTTCAGAGTGTTGCTCAATATAATCTTCTAAGTCTTGGGAAATGAAGTGCATTTGTACTGGTTTTTTCAATTTGGTGTAAAGTTATTAAATTATCAAAACAACAAATCAAGAAATAGTCATTAAATTTGCAGCATGCAAATTGAGAAAAAAGACATTCGAGCCGTATCTAAAGAATTATTACGTGAATTTTTTGTTACCCATGGGGACAAAGCTTTTCGCGGGAATCAAGTATACGAATGGTTGTGGAGCAAGGGGGCTCACAGTTTTGAGGATATGACTAATATTTCTAAGGAAACACGAGCCATGTTAGAAAGTAACTTTGTTATCAATCACATTAAAGTGGATACAATTCAACGTTCTGACGACGGAACCATAAAAAATGCAGTTCGTTTGCATGATGGTTTAGTAGTAGAGTCTGTTTTGATTCCTACTAATACCAGAACAACAGCCTGTGTTTCTAGCCAGGTGGGTTGTAGTTTAGATTGTAATTTTTGTGCTACAGCACGATTAAAAAGAATGAGAAATTTAGAGCCAGGTGAGATTTACGATCAGGTATTGGCGATAGATAAAGAGAGTCGTTTGTATTACAATCACCCTTTGTCAAATATTGTTTTTATGGGAATGGGAGAACCGCTCATGAACTATAATAATATGATGAAAGCAATCGAAATGATCACTTCGTCAGAAGGTTTAGGGATGTCTCCTAAACGAATTATGGTTTCCACCTCAGGAGTGCCTAAAATGATTAAAAAATTAGCAGATGACGATGTGAAAGTCAAGTTAGCAGTATCACTGCATTCTGCAATTGATGAGATCCGTTCTAAAATTATGCCTTTCAGTAAAAATTTCCCTTTGGCTGATTTACGCGAATCATTGGAATATTGGTACAGAAAAACCAAAAGCAAAATTTCCTATGAATATGTGGTTTGGAAGGATATTAATGATAATAAAGAGTCCATTGATGCCTTAGTTAAATTTTGTAAATACGTTCCTTGCAAAGTGAACTTGATAGAGTATAACCCTATTGATGACGGCGAATTTCAGCAAGCTTCAGAGGAAGCGACAAATGCTTATATTAAAGCATTAGAAGCAAGCGGAATTGTGGTAAAAGTGCGCAGAAGTAGAGGAAAAGATATTGACGCTGCCTGCGGACAACTAGCGAATAAACAAGCTTAGTTTTATCAAATATAGTCTGGGAATCGAAATAAAAAAGGGTTTGACTGATCAGTCAAACCCTTTTTTTTGATAAGTGTTTTTTTTATTGCACTACTCCTATAATCTCTTTTGCAATTGGGTGCTCCGCTTCAAAGGTATATCCCATAATTTTTGCCATTGTTTGTGCAAATTGATTTTGGTACAATTGAGATTCTGTTTTCATTTCTCCTTTAGCTTCAATTTTTGGTC
The DNA here is from genome assembly GCF_058725285.1 of Flavobacterium sp. DW-iso2. NCBI lineage: Bacteria > Pseudomonadati > Bacteroidota > Flavobacteriia > Flavobacteriales > Flavobacteriaceae > Flavobacterium > Flavobacterium sp. DW-iso2. The sequence continues at coordinate 275,093 of NZ_JBZXDY010000002.1, forward strand.
CCATAGCTGCAAACCATATTTCATCAGATCCTTGAAACTTATTACCATGACTCGTCCATTCTGCTTTTACTTTATCACCACGACCATGATCAGTAGTGAAAACTAAAGCCGTTTTGTCTTTGTATTGTGGGTCATTTTGAACAAAATTCCAAATTTCTCTTATCCACGCATCCACTTGATGTGCCGCATCTAGATAGGAACGGTAAAAACCAGCATGCGCCCATTCGTCTGTTTCTCCATAAGAAATATAGAGGACACGTGGTTTAGTTGTTTTTAATTCTTCCAATGCACCATAATGTGTGTAAACATCTAGGCATTCTTCTTCGTGGAAAGGTTTAAAGGAATCGGCTAGCATGGCATTAATTAGTTTTTGTTTCTCTGTGGGATTTTTACCACCTACATTGTCAAATGCTGAGATTACAGGAAAACCAGCTCGTTTTTCATTCAAAATATTATCAAAAGCATCCCAAGCGCCAAAAGCGGCTATTTTTCCTTTTATTTTTGTTTGCTTGTTTAAATATTCTAAAATAGTAACATTAGGATTTACAGGATAGTGATTAGAATTGATTAATGTATCGGCATAACCAGTCATTATTTCGTTGTACCCAGGATAGCTAAACCAGTATGGATTGGCATTATTAACCTTGTTTCCAAGGCTTCTATTGCCATAAATTTGTCCTTTTTTTGCTAATACAGACCACATAAAAGGCATTAGTTTTTCCCTGCGTTCATTAATGTTTTCAGCCCAGTATTTTTTATAGATATAGCTGCTGTCATTTTGATTAAACTTTTTATCTCTAGCCAATGTTTCATCCATTCCCTTGAAGGCCTCTTGCCATCTAAAACCATCGGTTGTAATGATAATTATGTTTTCAGCTTGTTGTGCTTTTGTAACAATAGCACTAAAAAGAATCAAAATTAAAAATATTTTTTTCATGTTTGTTGTTTTTAAAATTAAAAATTATCCCACCATACTTTTGCGTTAATATCATCGCCACCCATTTTTTGTAAAGCGGCACTATTGTTTTCGGCATTTACAGACTGTTCTAAGCTAGGATACATAATGCGTCTTGGAACTTTGCCATTATTTTTTGCTCCAGGACCCGCTTTAATAAAACTAGGTTTTCCAGTTCTCTTCCAGTCAAACCATGATTCTACTCCAGTATGATATAAAGCTAACCATTTTTGAGTATATAAAACTTCAGTAGTAGCGTTATAAGGAGCAGTAGTAGTCAAGTAATCTGTAGGAATAAGCACATTCCATTGTTTAAAAGAAGCTTCTACCGCAGTATTGTAATACGCTTGAGCAGATCCCGTTGTAATAAGATTGCGCTGGCTTGCTTCTGCTAACAAGAAATTCAGCTCGCTATACGTCATGAATATTGCCGTTATTTTTGTTTTGGTATAGAAATAATCTTCGGCTCTTCTTGAATATTTTTTTGGCTCACCTATTTGGTCTAAAGTAAGTCCTGGCTCAAGTCCTAAATGATTTGTAGTTCCTACAATTGGATCAATCCACTCTTCAAGTCTTGGGTCATTATTTGCAAACAATGTGTTTACCAAATTAGTAGATGGAATAACAATATTGTACCCATACAATCTATTTATACCATCACTCATTGGAGAAATATTAGGATAACTTCCTGAATAAAAATAAGTAGCATTATCAGCATTAGATGCAAATACAGGATATTGAGCAGGTTTAGAAATGATTTCGTTTAGTTTAGTACTCACGTTTACTTTATTAGAAATGCGCATCAAAAGTCTTAAATGAAGTGAATTGGCAAATTTTTTCCATTTCAACATGTCTCCACCAAATAATAAGTCGCCTTCAACCTTTGTTTTGGTATCAATGATAGCATTTGCCTGATCTAAATTTAAGAGCAGCTGTGTGTAAATTGCTTCTTGCGAATCGTATTTTGGTTTCAAAATTCCTTCTTCTCCTTTTGATGCTTCAAGATAAGGCGCATAACCATAAGAATCAGTAATAATGCTCATAGTATACGTTTCAAGAATAAGACTTATAGCCTCGTAGTTCTTATCATTTAATGCGATTGCTTGTTTTTTAATGTCATAAATATCATTAAGCCATTTGTACATTCCCCAAAAACGATTGTCAGCGCCCCAGTTGTAAACGTCTAGTTCGTTGTACTCGTAGTTACCGCCATATTGAGCAAGAATGTCACCAAAGTTGAATGAATTTGTAACGTTAGTGTTTGCTAAGTTAAAAATAACGTTAGGTAGTAACTGCTTAGGTTGTGAGGTAGTAGGTTGATTTTTATTAGTGTTTATTTCTTCAAAACCATCAGTACAAGAAATACTGACGCTTAATAATAATGTAAATAATATGATTTTTTTCATGATAATTTTTTTAGAATGAAGCATTTAATTTGATTCCGTAGTTTCTGGATGAAGGCAGTTGCAATACTTCAAATCCAGGTAGTAATGTACCGCCGCTTATTGCTTGAGTTTCTGGATCAATGTTAGGGACTTTCGTCCAAAGCGCTAAATTATTCCCTACTAGACCAATGCTTACATTTTGCATTTTTACGGCTTTAGTCCATTTTTCAGAAAATCTATAATTCAAACTCACTTCTCTTAATTTGACATAAGACGCATCAAATGAATTAGCCTCTATGTTGTCTCTACGAAACGCATTAGAGTAATACCAGTTTTCAGCGCTTATTGAAGTAGTATTAGGACTGTAAGATCCGTCGGTATTTTGTACAACACCTTCGCCTATTATTCCTGTTTCTCTGCCTGGTAATGAAACGGCAAGTATGCCACTTTCCATTCCTATAGCATTTGTCATTGAATAGATTTTTCCGCCATGTCTTAAGTCAAACAGCGCATTTAGACTGATGTTTTTATATCTTAAATTAGTAGCAAGTCCTAACATCCAATCTGGATTATAGTTTCCTATTTTTTTTATTTTAGTATCTAATATTGGTGATCCTGTATTGTCATACACAATTTGGTTGTCTGGACTTCTTAAATAACCACGACCATATAAATCTCCCATTCGTTCTCCTACACGAGCTTCAATAGTACCTCCATTGGGGCCTTGGGCGATAATATAATTATCAATTCCTGGAGTTAGTTCTTTTACAGTACCTCGGTTTTGAGTAAAATTGGCGTTAAGCGACCATTCAAAATTTTTGGTTCTAACTGGAGTAAGTCCTAAACCGATTTCGATTCCTTTGTTTTGAATTTTACCTGCATTAATCACATTAGAATTAAAACCTGCAGCCTGAGAAATATCTAAACCTACAATTTGGTTTTTAGAGTTGGTGATATAGTAACTTGCATCTAATGTTATTCTCTTTTTAAAAAATTGTGCTTCAATTCCCGCTTCGTATGAGGTGGCAATTTCAGGTTTTAGATTACTGTTTAAAATAGTATTAGGATTAGTTAATGTTCCTGGCAAAGAGCCGTTATCATAAGTTTTTACTAATCGATACGGATCAGTATCATTCCCTACAGAGGCAGCATTTACTCTTAATTTTAAGAAGTCAATATTCTCATTCATTTCAAATAATGATGTTGGAATAAAACTTAATGAAGCAGAAGGATAAAAATAAGAGTTGTTGTCTGCAGGTAGGGTTGATGACCAGTCATTTCTAGCTGTTAAGTCTAAATACAAGTAATCTTTATATCCTATATTTACCAAACTATACATACTATTGATGCGCTTTTTGTAAATGTTTCGAGATTGTATAGGCATCACATTGATATTTTGCAAATTGTAAATGCTGGGAATACTAATTCCTTGTCCTTCAATTTTACTTTCAGACGTGTATTGATTCATGCTATTTGCTCCGTAAGAAATTTTAAAGGAGAAATCGCCAAAAGTATGATCATAAGAAAGCAACATATCAGCATTGTATTCTGTAAATGCAATGGTTTGCTCGCGGTACATTCCTTGTGTGTATCGTGACGATCCAATAGGTCTGCGTGACCATCTAAAATCATTTGAATTATCCATACCTATTCTCGCCATGAATGAGAAATCATTGCTGATTTCATAAGTAGAGGAAATGTTTCCAAAAATGCGCCCTTTTTTAAAGGCATTGATGTTTTCATAAGCAATCTTGAATGGATTGTCTCCCCAGCCAAACATGCTATTTTGTTTTACATCTTTTACAATCCAATAATCTTTCAGCCAGTCTAAGTCAACATTGGTATGGTTCCAAAGTAAATTATACATGATACCTTGGCTTCCGTAGCCAGTAACCGGAGTATTGTCACTGGAACTTTTAGTATATGTAGCTACAGTAGCCAGTTTCCACTTATTTGAAATGTTATAATTAAGATTCAAACTGATGTTTTCTCTTTTTAAATTAGAGTTAGGAACAATGTCTTCGCTGGTTGTTTTTCCGTAACTCAATCTGAAATTCGTTTTTTCATCAGAACCAGAAACAGAAACTGAATTTGAAATAGAACTTCCTTTTCTAAAAAAATCATTTAGGTTGTATCTAAATTCAAAGGGTAATACTTGCCCTTGTCCTACAGAATATCCTGGACTTCCGTTTTGTAATAATGAAATGCCAGAGTCAAAACGAGGGCCTAAATTTGTATCTGCACCTGCATCGTAAATTTGTTTAGAACCAGCGCCATACACACCTTGAATTTCAGGTAATCTTAATGCTTCGCTTGTCATAAAAGAAGAGGAAATTGAAACCCCTAAACCTTTGCTTTTCTTGCCTGATTTAGTTGTAATTACAATAACACCGTTAGCAGCGCGAGAACCATATAAAGCAGATGCTGCTGCCCCTTTTAGTACATTTACACTTTCAATATTTTCTTGATTAATTTCTGACGCACCATTTCCATAATCTGTAGGTAAATCAGCTTGACTTGTTGAAGAGCCTCCCACGCCATAGACGTTATTGTTAATAGGAATTCCATCTACAATAAATAAGGGACCATTGTTATTAATGTTTAATGATTTGTCCCCGCGAATCGTAATTCTTGACGAACTCGCGATTCCATTACCAGAGCCAGAAATTTGCACCCCTGATATTTTACCTGTTAGATTTGAAACAAAATTAGCTGAGTTCACTTTATTAATATCATCTGATTTTAACTCTTGTGACGCATATCCTAACGCACGTTTATCTCTTTTAATTCCAAGAGCAGTTACAACAACTTCTCCTAGAGATACTGAATTGTCATCAAGTACTATATTTTGGTTTTCTTCATTGTTAATTAAAACTTCTTTAGAAGTAAAGCCCATAAATGAGAATACTAATGTTTTTCCTTTTTCAGTTTTAATGTTGTAATTACCATTTCCGTCTGCAATGGTTGCAGTTTTCGTGCCTTTGACTAAAATAGTTGTACCGGTAAGTGGGAAACCTGACGAATCTGTTACTTTTCCTGATATTGATTTTGTTTGTGCATTCACTAAATGCACACAGAATAAAAGTAAAAGAAAGAGTAAATTTTTTCTTGAAATCTTCATTTTTTTGTTGTTTTGTTTTGTTGGGCAAACTTAAAATTCCGATTGTCGGGTTAGATTAAGTTAAGTTTAACAAAGTATTCAGTACAATTAAGAATAGGTTAGCTGTGTAAATTTTCTGATTTGGACGCTTTATAAGATGTCTATTATTTAACACAGATTGTATTAAAATTAATGGTAAGGCTATATATATTTGTTAAAAGGTGTAACTTTGAATTCTAAATGAATGTTACTTCACAAATAAAACAGCCCATCTTTAAAGAAATGGAACTTTTTGAAAAAAAGTTCTATGAATCGATGACTTCGCAAGTGGCGTTGTTGAACAGAATCACATACTATATAGTGAATCGAAAGGGCAAGCAAATGCGCCCGATGTTTGTTTTTCTAACCGCTAAGATGGTTTCTGCAGGAATAGTTAATGAAAGAACCTATCGTGGTGCATGTGTTATTGAACTAATTCATACCGCAACCTTAGTTCATGATGACGTAGTGGATGACAGTAATCGTCGTAGAGGTTTTTTCTCTATCAATGCGCTTTGGAAAAATAAAATTGCAGTACTTGTTGGCGACTATCTATTATCCAAAGGATTGTTACTTTCTATAGACAACGGTGATTTTGATTTGTTGAAGATAATTTCAATCGCTGTTCGTGAAATGAGCGAAGGCGAATTACTCCAAATAGAAAAAGCGAGAAGGCTTGATATCACAGAAGACATTTATTACGAAATTATTCGAAAAAAAACGGCTACACTTATTGCCGCCTGTTGCGCTCTTGGAGCAAAATCAGTTATTGAGGATGAGATTCAGGTAGAGAATATGAGAAAGTTTGGCGAGCTCATTGGAATGGCTTTTCAAATTAAAGATGATTTGTTTGATTATACAGATGAAGCGATTGGGAAACCAACTGGTATCGATATTAAGGAGCAAAAAATGACGTTGCCATTAATTCATGTTTTAAACACCTGTACTTCTAAAGAAAAATCATGGTTGATCAATTCGATAAAAAACCATAATAAAGACAAAACAAGAGTCAAGGAAGTAATTGCTTTTGTAAAACACAATAACGGTTTGGCTTACGCCGAAAATAAAATGATTGAATTTCAGCAGGAAGCACTTTTATTATTGGATAATTATCCTAATTCAGATTTCAAAGATGCCTTAATCTTGATGGTGAATTATGTAATCGAAAGAAAAAAATAATTAGTTAGTCAGAAAATGAGATAATTGTAAAATTATTTAAAGCGATTTAAATGATTGATAATGTTATTGTTACAGGTGTATGGCCGTCTAATTTTTTTAATTTATATTTTTCCATACAACCTTTTTGCATCCTTTCTCGTCTATGTATATAGAAGCCTATTATTAGTGTTTTAACTGAATACTAAAAACTGTACACTGAACACTAACAATGAAAGTAATCAACTTACATCAAGAAGAAACTGAAATGATTCGGTTGGCCATCGAGAATAATCGAAAGGCACAGCAGTCTATTTATAGTCGGTTTTCTCCTAAAATGTTAGGCATTTGTAGGCAATACATTAAAGATTTACAACAAGCAGAAGATGTCATGATTGCTGCTTTTATGAAAGTTTTTACAAATTTAAAAGCGTTCCAGCATAATGGAAGCTTTGAAGGATGGGTTAGACGAATAATGGTCAATGAATGCATTTCTTATATTAGAGTTCACAAGAAGTTTAAGTTTATCGAAGATGAAATTTATGTTGAAGAAGGTTTTGATGCTGCTGATAGTCAATTTTCAATAGCTGATATTCAACTATTAATTGATAGGCTGCCGGATGGTTATAAAATGGTTTTTAATTTATATGCTATCGAAGGTTTTAAGCATAAGGAAATTGCCACAATGTTGGGAATTAATGAAGGTACGTCAAAATCGCAGTTATCACATGCCAGAAAGATTTTGCAACAGCAGATTAATACAATAAAAAATTACGAGTATGGAACTAAGTAACTTGGAAAGCCAAATAAAACAGAAGCTGGAAAGTAGCACTATTCAGCCTTCGAGCGCAGCCTGGGGAAAACTGGATCTGATGTTAGATGAAGATCAAAACACAAAAAGGAAGAAGAAATTCTCTTGGATTTATATAGCAGCCAGTATATTTGGGTTTTTACTGATTGGGACAGTTTTTAGTTATCTAACAGAAACGAAAAGTATAGAGCAGGGAAATGGAGTAGTTATACATCATAAAGAGAATGAAAAAAGAGGTCTTGATGAGAAAGTGATAGAAGAAGGAGAATTGATGAATACAGCTTCAATCCCTGACGAAAAAGTAGTTGTTGTTTCAGAAAAAAGACTTGATAAAACTATAAAGAAAGAAAGAGTAGTAACTAATCATATTAATAATAAAACGGAGCGTTCAATCATCAATCAAGTCAATACACCACATTGGCAAAACAATCAAAACAAGTCTGCATTAATTGCAGAGAAATCAACACCTACTATGGGAGAAGTGGTTGCTCAAGTTGTAGTAAGTACCGATGTCGTTATGAAAAGTAGTAAGGTAACTGTGGATGCTTCGTATTTATTATCGCAAGTTGATACTGAATTAGAACTTTCTTTCAGGGAGAAAGTAATTAGTAAAGTGAGTAAAAATTACCAAACTGTAAAAGTGGCTTTTGCCAATCGTAATCTAGAATAAATCATCAATCAATTTTAAAATTAAATCATCATGAGAAATTTCACCATTTACTTAGCAATTTTTTTATGCCTTATGGCGAGTAAAATGCTAGGGCAAGAGACCTTTGAAAAGCAAGCGAAAAAAATTGCTTTGAAAATTGAAAATGTTACTAAGGAGCAAAAAGAAGCCTTAAAAGTCGAAGTAGAGGAAGTAAATCTCCAATTAGAAAAGGGAACCATTTCACAAGAACAAGCCAATTTAAAAAAGCAGCAATTGGCGCAAGCAAGAGCAACAATAATTGAAAATAAAGTCGCTATGGCTCAGGAGGAACTAAAAGATTTAGTGCAAGCGCAAGTGGAGGGTAAAATTAGCAATATGGAATCAGATGGAGATCGGTCCGGCGGGACAATGATTATTATAGGAGGTAGCACTGATTCCATTGGAAAAAATAAAACGGAGATTAATGTTACTTCTATGAAGGTTTATAAAGGGCAAAGTGAAAAAGAAGATCGTCAGTCAAAAAGAACGACAACTCAAGTGGTTCTTGCAACAGGTTTAAATAATGTTGTTATAGATGGTACTGCAGCTAAATCAGATTTTAGATATTGGGGTTCTCATTTCTATGAATGGGGATTGACATACAATACAAGGATTTTTAAAAACAACAATTTGTTACATGCCAAATATGGATTTTCGTTAATGTACAATAATTTACGAGTTACTGATAATAGGCGTTTTGTAATAGATGGCAAGCAAACAAATTTGGAGGTAAATCCAATTCGCCAAGAGGACTCTCGTTTTAAGAATGTGAATTTAGTTTTTCCGTTGCATTTAGAATTTGACTTCACCAAGCCGAAATTAAGAGATGGGAAGACTTATTTTAAAACACATGACAGTTTTAGATTCGGTTTAGGAGGATATGTTGGAACAAACCTGAAATCGAAGCAATATATTAAGTATGACATTGACGAATACAAATCGAGAGAAATAACTAAAGGTGATTTTAATGTGGATAGTTTTATATATGGATTAAGCGGTTATGTGGGTTATGGAGCGACTAGTTTGTATTTAAAATATGATTTAAATCCTTTATTCAAAGACAATGCTGTTAAGCAAAATAATGTGTCGTTAGGCGTTCGATTTGATTTTAATTAGGTTTAGTTTGAGTTAGTTAATAAACCCTTTCAGATATTGAATCATGAAAGGGTTTTATTTCTTATAAACAGGTAGCAAAATAGAAATTTTAGTGCCTTCAGTTTCTCTAGATGATAAACTCATAATTCCATTAGATTTCTTTATGATGGATTTAGTGATATATAGCCCTAGTCCTAGTCCTTGTTGTTCTCTTTTATCACGATTAAATTGTACTGTAGCATCAATCAACTTTAGTTCTTCCTCTTTAAAACCAATACCATAATCAAATATATTAATTTGATAGTAATCATCACTAAACACGCTTCCTTCAATAACTACTTTTTTATTTTTTGGAGAGAACTTCAAAGCATTGTCTAATAATTCAAATAAAATAAAATTGAGATTGTCTTTACTAATAGCTAATTCTGAATTAGTTAATTGAGAGACGATTCTGTTTTTTTGTTTTTTATGAGATACCGAAATCCTACTTAAAACATTTTCGAACACATTTTCGATTTCCGAAAATTCATTGTTTAATGTTTCAAATTTGTTGTTTTTCAGACTCTCTAAAAGAGCAATGTTTTTCATCGTCCTATTCAAGCGTTCACTAGATGTTTTAATTCCTTCGTAAAAAGAACTAATATCCTCTTGTTTTAAATTGTAGGAATCGTTCATTAGTATGTCAATTGAACCTAAGATCCCATAGAGAGGAGTGTTGATTTCGTGAGATAGAATTCTGGGGTCACCTGCATATAAAGTATTGGCATTTTTAATTTTTGCGAATCTTATTATTTTCGACTCTACGACTTTTAATAATTCATCTACCTTAAATGGTTTCGTTAAAAAGTCATCAGCTCCCTCGTTAAAAGAATTACGCATCAAGTTATCTTCTGTTTTCGCTGTTAAAAAGATGAAAGGAATAGTACTTAAATATTTGCTGTTTTGCACTATTTTTTGAAAAACCTGCCCGTCCATTACTGGCATCATGATGTCGCATATAATTAAGTCAGGAGACCAAGTATCTAAAATCTCAAGCGCTTCTTCTCCATTGTTAGCTGTTTTAGTCTCATAATTTTTTAGACTGAGTAATTCATTTATTGTTTCTCTTATATTTAGCTCATCATCAATAATCAGTATTTTGTTTTTATTCATTTGGAAAATGTAAGGTGAATTTGGTTTTAATATTTTATTTCTCGTTCAATAAGTTATAATGGTTTGTTTTTTATAAGAATTTCAATTAGGTTAGTTGAATTGCTTTAACTTTTTTTAAAAGTCACTCATTGATATATGTGTTGCATTTTAATTATTTCTAATTCTTACATATAAATGATTCTTAAACCATCATTTTATTTAAATGATCAAAAATGTCTTTTAGTTTTAGAGATAATATTGTATTTAATTTTTTTTTCAAGGTCAATACATGAAGTAAATTTATTTTAATTTGGGGTTTTAACATATATAAGTATCGTTAAGTAAAAAAACTTAACAGTTAATTTAATATTTTTATGGTTATTTTAGCGAAATGATCGATGCAAAAAAAAACATAGTTTTAATTGAAGATAACCTCGCTTTAGGGGAGTCTATTATGGATTTACTGACTTTAAGTAATTTTGATGTGAAATGGCTTAAAAACGGTTATGAAGCGTTGCTATATATGAATGGAAATTTGCCTGACATTATCATAAGTGATTTAATGATGCCTGTTATGGGTGGAGATGAGCTATTTTTAAAAATCAGAAAAAGCAGTAAATTTAATACTATTCCTTTCATAATTATCACTGCTAATATTGATGAAGAAACTAAATTGGAGCAACTTGAGAATGGCATTAATGATTATATTATGAAACCATTCAAAACTCGAGAGCTAATACTTAAAATTAATAATATCTTGCATTTAAAGCATCAAATAGAAGAAGAAAATAAACCTAATCCTTTTTCAAAAGTTATAATAAAATTCATTAATGTCCGATAAAAAATAAAATCGTAATATTTTATTTTTTATCTATTTGATTTTCATTGTTTTAATTTTCATC